>JACCSC010000036.1 GCA_013813215.1 Geodermatophilaceae bacterium
TGTCGGGACCAGTCCGGCCGGAGGCAGCGACCTGAATGCCACATCTGATCAGGCCGGCACCGCCACCGATCGGCGCAGCGCCTCCAGCCGCTCCCCCGGCGGACCGGAGCGCTCGACTGCATCGACGGACCCGCAGGCGGCCAGCCAGTTCGCCAGCAGCAGGTGGCCCCCCTCCGTGAGGACCGACTCGGGATGGAACTGCACGCCCTGCAGCGGCAGCGTCGTGTGCCGCACACCCATCACCACGCCGGACTCCGAGCGCGCGGTGACCTCCAGTTCTGCCGGAAGGGAGGCCTCGACGACGGCCAGCGAGTGGTAGCGGGTGGCTGTGAACGGCTGCGGTAGACCGGCCAGTACGCCGACGCCGGTATGGGTGATCAGGCTCGTCTTGCCGTGCAGCAGTTCCGGCGCCGGAGCGACCACCGCACCGAGGGCGGCGGCGATCGCCTGGTGCCCGAGGCACACCCCGAGCAGCGGCACCCGAGCCGCGCCACAGGCGAGCACCATCGACATCGACACCCCGGCCGACTCCGGCGTACCCGGGCCGGGGCTGAGCAGTACGCCATCGACGCCCAACGACGCCAGCTCGTCGACACCCACGGCGTCGTTGCGCCGCACCACGCACTCGGCACCCAGCTGCCCGGCGTACTGCACCAGGTTGTAGACGAAGCTGTCGTAGTTGTCGACGACCAGGATCTTCATCGCACGGTGATCTGGTTGAACGGCAGGTGGGGATCCAGCCAGGGGAACACCACGAACAGCAGCAGGGCCGAGACAGCGACGACCAGCAGCAGCGAGCCGGCGATCTTCCCGGGCCGCCCGCCGGGCAGGTGCCGCCAGATCCAGGTGTACATCTACCCCTCGCGCAACGCGGGTGGGCCGTCGGGGTGTTCGGCCTTGGCCAGCGGTTGGCCGTCCAGCTCGGCGTGCACGATCAGCCGCTGCGCCGCGGAGAACTTGGGGTGGCACGTGGTGAGGGTGAGCAGGGCACGGGTCGGGAGGTCAGCCGGGGCGCCCGGCACGGGCGCCACCACCTCCACCCGGTCCGGGGACACGATCTGCTGGCCGGGAATCACCCCGTCGCCCAGCACCCGGTACACGTACCACTGCGCGGCGGTCTCGATGATGATCGCGTCGCCCGGCCCGAGCTGGTCCAGGTCCAGGAACGGCGATCCCTTGCCGACCCGGTGGCCGGCCATGGCGAAGTTCCCAACCTCTCCGGGCAGGGCGCTGTCCGGATAGTGTCCCGGTCCCTCGGTGAGCTTGTCCTCGTCGGTGCCCTCGAGCACGACCCGCACGTAGTCCAGGCCGAAGGCCGGAATCCGGATGAACGCGAAACCCTCCTCCATGGGCAGCTGCCCCGGCGCGCCGCCCGGTCGGTCCGGCGCCTGCAGCGGGTCGTCGCCGACGGCCCAGCGCTGTCGCAGGTCCTGGGTCAGCTCGCTCTGCACACCCTCGTTGATCTCGTCGGTCACCCAGACCTGGTACCCGAGGAAGAGCAACACGACCGCCCCGAGGGTGATCAGCGTCTGCCCCAGGCCGCGGACCAGCGTGCGGCCGATCCCGCTGCGGGGAGGCGGTGCGCTCACTTGCGCACCTCGGCCACCGTCACGCCGAGCGAGCCGTCGAACGCCGGCAGCGTCACCTGGTCGCTGTCGGCGATGTCGTATCCGAGGCCGAAGGCGTCCACCGCCTCCCGGAAGAGGCCGACGTAGTAGGAAGCGTCGAGGGCGTCGCGCATCCGGTCAGCATCACCGATCGCGGTGACCCGAAACGGCGGCGAGTACGTCCGGCCGTGCAGCAACAGGGTGTTGCCGACGCAACGCACGGCGCTGGTCGCGATGATCCGCTCTCCCATCAGGGTCATCGCCTCCGCACCGCCGGCCCACAGCGCGTTGACGACGGCCTGTACGTCGGACTGGTGTACGACGACGTCGTTGGCCCTGGCCCCGACCGGAAGCGTGCCGTCGACCGTGGTCGGAGCGTCGTCCAGTGCGACCGTGAGTCCCGGTCCGGTCACTGCGGTCAGGCCGACTCCCGAGGCCAGGGCTTCGGCGGCGGCCTGGGCCGCGGCCACCTCCGCGTCGCCGGCCCCGACCTCCTCCTGCAGCCGCTCGACCTCGTCCTGGAGGGCGGCCAGCCGCGCGTCCTGGCCGACGACGGTGCGCTCCTGCTGGGCGATCAGCTGGGTCAGGTCAAGGCGTCGCCCGGCCCGCAGATCCGTGCCGGCACTGGTCTCGGCCGTCGTCGCGAAGAGGATGCCGGCCACCAGGGCGGCCACCGGGACCAGCAGCGGCCAGCCGCGCGGTCGAGCCGATCCGCGCCACCCCTGCACCATGCCGACTACGCTAACCCGCAGTAGGCGTACCGGTGGAGGAGTCGAGTCGTGCCGAAGTCGAAGGTCCGCAAGAAGGCGACGTACACCCCGCCGCGCGACACCGTGTCGCCCGGTGCGCGGGCGCGGACGAAGGCCCCGAGCCCGCTCTGGTACGCCGTGCTGATGATCGGTCTGATGCTCGTCGGCCTGATCTACATCGTCATCTACTACATCCTGGGCCAGGAGATCGGCTTCATGGTCACCCTCGGCGCGTGGAACTTCCTCGTCGGCTTCGGGTTGATGATCGCCGGGCTGATGATGTCCATGCGGTGGCGCTGAAGCAGACGCGAACCACACCGTTGTAGTTATCCCCCGCAGTTATCCACACTGTGGACAACTCAGGTGACCCGCTCCAGGATCGTCGCGTTGGCGGTACCGCCGCCCTCACACATCGTCTGCAGGCCGTACCGCAAGCCGTTGCTCACCATGTGATGGACCATCGTCGTCATCAGCCGCGCGCCCGACCCGCCGAGCGGGTGGCCCAGCGCGATCGCCCCGCCGTTCGGGTTGAGCCGAGCCGGGTCCGCGCCGGTCTCGGTCAGCCAGGCCAGCGGCACCGGCGCGAAGGCCTCGTTCACCTCGAAGACGTCCATGTCGGACACCCCCAACCCCGCGCGGGTCAGTGCCTTGGCCGTGGCCGCGATCGGCCCGATCAGCATGATCACCGGGTCGTCGCCGGTCACGACGGCCGTGTGGATGCGCACCAGCGGGCGCAGCCCCAGCTCGGCGGCCCGCTCCGAGGTCATGACCAGTAGGGCCGCCGCTCCGTCGGAGATCTGCGAGGCGTTGCCCGCGCTGATCACCCCGTCGGGCCGGAACGGCGTCTTCAGCTCGGCCAGGCCCTCCACCGTGCTGCCCCGCCGTACCCCCTCGTCGACGGCCACCTCGTTGCCGTCCGGGCTCTTCACGGCCACGATCTCGGCGTCGAAGCGACCCTCGTCCTGCGCCGTGGCCGCCTTCTCGTGGGAGGACAAGCTGTAGGCGTCCAGTTCCAGCCGGGTCTGGCCCCAGCGCTCGGCGATCATCTCCGCGCCGACACCCTGGTGCGGCAGGACACCGGCGTAGCGCTCCAGGAACCGCTCGCCGACCGGCACCCGTTCCGCGAGCGAGGATCCCATCGGCACCCGGCTCATCGACTCCACGCCGCCGGCGACCACGACGTCGCACTGCCCGGACATCACCGCGGCGGCGGCGAAGCTCACTGCCTGCTGCGAGCTGCCACACTGCCGGTCCACCGTCACGCCGGGCACCGATTCGGGCCAGCCGGCGGACAGGGCTGCGCTGCGCCCGATGTTGTACGTCTGCTCACCGACCTGACTGACACAGCCCCAGATGACGTCGTCGACGAGTGCCGGGTCCACCCCGCTGCGCTCGACCAACGCCTGCAGCACGTGCGCCGACAGGTCGACCGGGTGGATTCCGGCCAGCCCCCCGTTCCGCTTGCCGACCGGCGTCCGGACCGCCTCGACGATCACCGCATCGCGCATGAGCACTCCTGTCAGGGTCAGGGTCGGGGTGTCACGCCCGATGGTAGGCGGCCGCCGTCACCTGATCGTGAACGAACCGACCTTTCGGACCAGGCCGCAGCCGAGGATTATCAGCGCGCGGACAAGGAGGTCTCCATGAGCCCATCTCGCCTGCTCGCGCTGGTGGCGATCGCTCTCGCCGTACCGGCCTCTCCGGCCTTTGCCGATCCCCACACCGAGGCGCTGCCCCCCGATGCCGTGCTCCAGCGCTTCGACGGCGCGGCCCACGTCGATGACATCGCGACCGACATCGCGGTCGACCCGGTCACCGGTATCGCCGTGGTCGCCGGCTGGGTGGGATCGTCCCCGGGCAGCTACGACATCGGCGCGGTCGCCTACGCCGCCGACGGGTCGCATCTGTGGCAGCGGGTCATCACCGCCGGCGAAGGGTTCGGCAAGGCGGTGGGCATCGACTCCTCCCGCGGCATCGTCTACGTCGCGGGCGACCACTTCACGGACGCCTCAGGCACCAACTACCTGGTGACGGCCTACAGCCTGGCCGGCGTGCAACTGTGGCAGCGGCGCTACGACAGCGGCGGTGGCGCCACTATCTACGGGCTGCGGGTCGACGAGCCGCGGGGCCGGGTGCTCGTGACCGGGCAGGGCGGGTCGAGCGCGCAAACCATCGCCTACAGCTCCACCGGACAACAGCTCTGGGTGGCGCAGTACAGCGAGCCGGACCGGCAGGTCTTCGCCTCCGACGTCGCGATCGACCCCCGTGACGGGTCGGTGTACCTCGCGGCGGCCGCCGGAGGGTCAGGGACCTACGGTTTCCGGGTCGTGGCCTACACCGCGGACGGCGTACGGCGCTGGGTGGACGGGCTGGACCCGACATCGGCCAGCACGTCCTCGGCGACGGTCCTCGAGGTGGAACCGGCGACCGGAACCGTCTACGTCGTCGGCTTCGTCAGCCGCCCGCATACCCGTCATGACGTCGTGACCGCGGCCTACACGCCCAGCGGGACCAGGACCTGGATGGTGAACTACGACGGCTTCGGCTCCGCCGACGCCCCGACCGCGATGGTCCTCGACCCGCGCTCCGGTCGGATCTTCATCAGCGCCACCAGCTCTGGCCCGTCCGGCGAGGACTACCTGACCCTGGCCTACGGTCCGGCGGGCGCGCTCCTGTGGGCCGACCGGCAACCCGCCACCGAAAACGGCGACAACTACCCGACGGATATCGCTGTCGACTCCAGCCGGGGGCGGGTCTTCGTGACCGGTCAGACCCGCTTGGACCAGCGCGGACTGGACTACGCCACCGTGTCCTACACCGTCGGCGGGACCTACCTGGGCCGTTCGCTGTACGACGGACCGCCCGGCGGCGGGTCGGACACCGCCACCGCCCTGGCGGTCGACCCGACGCGGCACACCGTCTGGGTGGCCGGCCGCAGTCAGGGCGACGGTGGTGACGAGGACTGGGCGACGATCGCCTATCCCGGCTGATCGACCGCGTTTGCGTCGACCGGGCCGGAACATGTCAGTGGGATCGCGCCACGGGTGACGCGATCCCACTCACAACTTCAGGTGCGGGGTCTAGCTAGTGACGGGTCACGGCCCGACGGGGACCGGGACACCGTCGATGGTGAAGGTGCCGCCGTCGTTGAAGACGTCCGGCCCGACCGGCGCGGTGTTGTCGCCGATCGCCGCGTTCGTGACCGTCATGGTGCCGGTGGCGGAGTTCCACAGCCCGCCGCCTTCGTTCGTGGCGGAGTTCGTGGTGATCCGGCCACCGTCGATCGTGACGGTGCCGGCGCCGGTCAGGTGCAGACCGCCGCCGTTGCCCGGGTTCGCCCCGGTGCTGTTGTTGGTGAAGTTGACCTCCGACGTCGTGGTGCTGCCGACGTTGGCTTCGATGCCACCAGCGGCCCGCGTCGCGGAGTTGCGGTCGATCACCGACGCGGAGACCGACAGGGTCCCCAGGTTGTTCAGGATGCCGCCTCCGGAGCCGGACGTGCCGTCGGCGGAGTTGCCCCGGATGATGGAACCGGCGACCCTCAGCGAGCCGCCGTCGTTGAACAGCCCACCACCGCCCTGGTCGGCGTCGTTGCCGCTCGCGGTGTTGTTCACGATCCGGCTGCCCTGGACGGACATCGTGCCGGCCGCGGGGTTCCACAGCCCGCCGCCCTCGGCGGTCGCGGTGTTGCCGGCCACCGTGCTGTTGATGACATCGACCGTACCGGTCCCCGTCAGGTGCAGACCGCCGCCGTTACCCGGCGCCGGTCCGGTCGCGTTGCCAGACAGGGTGACCCGCTGCAACGTGGTCGACCCGCCGTTGGCCTCGATGCCACCGCCGGCCCGGTTGGCGGTGTTGTCGCCGACCGTCGCGGAGGTCACCTCGAGGGTGCCCAGGTTGTTCAGGATGCCGCCGCCAGAGCCGGACGCCCCGTCGGCCACGTTGTCCATTACCTGACTCCGGGACACCTGCAACAGCCCGCCGTCGTTGAACAGGCCGCCACCGCCCTGGTCGGCGGCCGCTCCGCTCGCGGTGTTGCCGGTGACCGAGCTGTTGCTGACCACCGTCGTCCCGGTCGCGGAGTTCCAGATCGCGCCTCCCTCGGCCGCCGCCGTGTTGTTGATGGCGGTGATGCCGGTCAGCGTGACCGAGCCCGCGCCGGTGAGGTGCAGCCCGCCGCCGTTGCCCGGGTTCGCGCCGGTCGTGTTCGACGACATGGTGGTCCCGTCGACGGTCGTGGTTCCGACGTTCGCCTCGATGCCGCCGCCCGCCCGGGCGGCGCTGTTGCCGCTCACCGAGCCGCCGTTGACCGACAGGGTCCCCAGGTTGTTGAGGATGCCGCCGCCGGAGCCGGAGGTGCCGTCCGCGGTGTTGTCCGACACCGTGGTGTCGGCCACGCTGAGCGAACCGCCGTCGTTGAACAGGCCGCCACCGCCCTGGTCAGCGGCCGGGCCACTGGCCGTGTTGCCTGAGACGACGGTGTTGGTGACGGTGAACGTTCCGGTCGAGGAGTTCCACAGCCCGCCACCTTCCTCGCTGGCGGTGTTGCCCATGACGCTGCTGTTCTGGACGGTGACCGAACCGGTCCCGGTCAGGTGCAGGCCGCCGCCGTTGCCCGGCGTCGGGCCGGTGTCGTTGTTGGTCAGCCGCACGCGGTCCAGCGTCGTCGTGCCGGCGTTGGCCTCGATCGCGCCCCCCGCGCGAGTGGCGGAGTTGCCGTCCAGGCTGGCGTTGGACACCCGCAGGGTGCCGCCGGTGTTGATGATGGCCCCGCCGCTGGCGCCCGTCCCGAACACCGTGTTGCCGTTGATCCGGCTGTTGGTGATGGTCAGCGTGCCGGTGCTGCGGAGGGCGCCGCCGCTCTCGGTCTCCGGCGGCGCACCGCCGACGACGATCAGGCCGTCGACCCGCAGATTGCTGGCCAGCACGTCGAAGGCCCGGTCCAGGCCCGCCGCGTCCACCGTCGCGCCGCGACCCTGCAGCACGATGGACGAGGTGACGTCGAGGTCACCGCTCGCGGCAGCATCCTCGGTGGCTCCGGCCAGGGTGAGGGTGTAGGTCTGTCCGGGTGCCAGCCGGATGGTGTCGGAACCGGGGGCCGCGTTGGCCTCTTGTACGGCGGCCCGCAGCGAGCAGGCTCCGCTGTCGTCGGCGCAGGCTCCGTCGCCGATTGCGGCGTCCACGCTGTCTGCTGTCGTGGTGACCTGGTACGCCGCCGCCCAGGCTGGCGGCGCCGCGAGCAGGCTCAAGGCCAGCCCGCCCAGCGCCGCCGTGGTGAGTGTTCGGACTCGCATCGGCTCTCCCGCTACTCCGAGGGGTTGATCTGACGGGGTGAGTACGTCGCCGCGAACGGTGACGTTCACCTGAGTGCGCGGCCGTGTGATCGACTGCCGGGCATGTCCCGGCGCTCGGCTCGGTCGTGGGCCGTGGCGGCCGCACCGGCGGTGTTCGTGCTCCTCTGGAGCACCGGGTTCATCGGCGCGAAGTACGGCCTGCCCTACGCCGAACCCTTCACCTTCCTCGGCCTCCGGCTGCTCGTCGCGGCCGGCCTGCTGTGCGCGCTGGCCCTGCTCACCCGCGCCGCGCTCCCGCGGGACCGCGGGCAGTACGCGCGCTCGGCGGTCACCGGAGTCCTGCTGCACACCGCCTACCTCGGCGGGGTGTTCTGGGCGATCGACCAGGGCTTCCCGGCCGGGGTGGCCGCGGTCGTCGTCAGCCTCCAGCCGGTCCTCGTCGCGGCCCTGGGCCGCAGCCTGCTCGGTGAGCAGCTCTCGGCCGTGCAGTGGTGCGGACTCGTGCTGGGCATCGTGGGCGTCGTCCTGGTGTTGGCACCCGGGTTGTCCGCCGGCGGGCTGACGGGCGCAGGTCTGGCGGCGTGCCTGGTCGCGCTGGCCGGCGGCACCCTCGGAACCCTGCACCACAAGCGATACGGCGACCGCATCCCGCTGGTGTCCGGGACGGCGGTGCAGTACGCCGCCGCGGCCGGCGTACTGCTGGTGGCGGCGTTCGCCACCGAAACGCGCTCCATCCGGTGGACCGGCGAGTTCGCCCTGGCCTTCGGGTGGCTGGTGTTCGGGCTGTCGCTCGGCGCGGTGCTGCTCCTGCTCTACCTGCTGCGCGAGGGCAGTGCGGCCGGGGTGTCGTCACTGTTCTACCTGGTGCCGCCCGCGACGGCGATCGAGGCCTACCTGCTCTTCGACGAGGACCTGACGGCGCTGTCGGTGGCCGGCATCGCGCTGACCACGGTGGGCGTCGCGATGGCGCTGCGAAGGCCTCGTTCCGTCACCAGCCCCTAGATGATCAATTCCAAGGGGTCTGAACGGCGCGTGGTCTCGTAGTCGTGGGCGAGGGTGCCCAGCATCGGCGTTGCTAACCCAACGTCGAGCTGGAGGCTCTCGTGGACGCTGACCCTGGACACCCTCGTGACGGCACTCTACGGCCGGGCCGGGGACCTGTTGAAGGCCGCGCCGGAGCGGGCGTCGTGGCGCCCGCCGGTCGGGATCGCGCCGAGGATCGCCGCCGCGGAGTTGGTCACGCTGGCGGTGATGCAGGCGCTGGCGGGGTTCACCAGCGAGGCGCGCTGGCTGCGCTACGCCGGTGAACACCTGCGTCACCTGTTCCCCTACCTGCCCCAGCAACCGAGCTACAACAAGCGGCTGCGCAAGCTCGCGGGCACCTTGAACTGGCTGATCGCGCTGCTGTCCCGCGACACCAGCGTGTTCACCGACGACGTGTGGGTGGTGGACTCCACCCCGGTGGAATGTGCCCGCTCCCCGTGACACCGTCCGCCGCTCTGCGTTGGCCGGCTGGGCAGAGTACGGCTACTGCGCCAGTCACTCCCGCTTCTTCTGGGGACTGCGCCTGCACCTGATCGCCACCTTGCACGGGCTGCCCATCGGCTTCGCGTTGACCGGCGCCAAGGCCGATGAGCGGCAGGTCCTGCTCTACCTGCTCCACGACGAACACACCCTGCTCGCCACCCGCCCCGGGCAGATCCTGATCGCGGACAAGAACTACTCCGGCCGCGCCTTCGAAGCGGTCCTCGCCGACGCCGGCCTCACGCTGCTCCGCCGCCCCCGCAAGGGCGAACCCGACCGAGCCGGTGCACGCTTCTTCAAACCACTCCGCCAGACCGTCGAGTCGATCTTCGACACCCTCAAGGGCCAACTCGACCTGGAACACCACGGCGGGCACACCCCCGCCGGCGTACTCGTCCGGGTACTGCAGCGCCTCCTCGCCCTGACCGCCGCGATCTGGCACAACGACCACACCGGCCAACCGGTCAGAAGGTCACTGCTGGCCTACGACCACTGACCTTGGATTGATCATCTAGGGGGCGGAGCAGTCCACTGCTACCGGGCGGTCAGCGGTCCCAGGGCGGGACCTCATCCATCTTCTTGTATTACTTGGCCAGGTGGTTCTTCAGCCGGGTGATGTCACGCTGCGGCAGGTCGACGCCACCACGGGAGCCCTGCGTCACCGCGGCCGCGGCTATCACGCCGCGCGGCATGGCCTCGAGCTGGCCGCCGACGACGTCGGCGATGAGCAGCTTGTAGCTGCTGAAGTTCTCCCTTGGCGGTGGCGTAGTACCAGACGTGCGCGTCGCGAACGCCGAATCGGTGACAACGGATGCGCTGACGGCCCCCCAGTGCGGTCAGCACATCCGTTGTGGGCAGTTAGGTGGTCCAAGCCACCCAGCTGCCCGCGTGATGTTCGTCAGCCGCCCGGGTTACAGCTGATGGTCGTCATCGAGTAGCGGGTCAGGCCGCGGCCGCAGGCGACCCGGCATCATCGGATGCGGATACGGTCAGATGACGGCCACAATCCCATCCAATAGTCGCGATTCCGGGCTGGGACAGCCCCACCTGAGCCGCACCCTCGACTGACGGGTCGCAGGCAAGTCACCGCGATCTTTTTCGGGTCAGGGCCGATGGTCCTCGAACTCCCACATGCCGATTCGGCCCAGCCGCGTTGCGAGTTCGGGCCACGGCGGATCTTCCACTGCTTCCACCGCCGGGCTAGGTACTCGAGAATCCTCGGCCAGTCCATCGATTCCACGATCAGGTGGTACCGCCCCATGACGGGGCTGTCGCGAGTCACACTCCGGGCCAGCCATCCCGGCGTACAGACAATGACGTCGCAGGGCTCCTCACCCACGCCGTCTACCGGCCCCACCCGTGTCGGCGAAATGGAACTCGCGGCCCTTCGCTCTCACCGCCCAGGCGCCGCTGAGCCAACAGGACCCGGCCGCTCGGATGCGGCCTCCGCACGCCGCATGGAGCGGATGACCCGGACCGCGACGACCAGTGTGGCCAGGTCGAGCGTGTCGCCGCTGGCGATCTCGGCCAGCATGGCCAGCGCACGCTCCTGGGCCGCCGTGGCCTCGGCCTGCCAGGCGGCGAAACGGTCCTCAGCCGACCCGGTGCCGGAGGCGAGGACCTCGACGGTCAGGGCGGTGTGCTCGGCGTTGAGGTCGTCGCGCAGCGCCGCCCGGGCGATGGCCTGCCAGCGCTCGGCCCGCGGCAGGGCGATGACCCGCTCCAGCAGGGACGCGAGGGACAGCCGCTCGTCGAGGAAAAAGTAGACCTCGGCCACCTCGTCGATGTCGGCCCCGGTCAGCTCGGCGGCGCGCACGACGTCGAGCGCCGAGATCGCCTTGGGGAACGTCGCCACCGTCCGTCCCAGCGCCTCCGGTACACCGGAGATGGTGAGCTCCCGGAGCCGGCCCTGGAAGGCGTCGTGGTCGATGCCGCGCACCTGCTCGGGTAACGCGCCGACCACCTGCCGGGCGCCGCCGGAAAAGCGGGCCACCTGGGCGTCGATGGACAGCGGCGGCTCCGACCGGGTCAGCAGCCATCGGGTCGCCCGCTCGGCCAGCCGGGTCGCCTCCAGCCGGATCGTGGTCGTCATGTCCGCCGGTACGACGTTGTCCAGCGCCTTGGCCTGCGCCCAGACGCCGTCGATGTCGAAGATGGTGGCCGCGGCGAGGTGCGCGCGGACGATCTCCTCGGCGCTCTCACCGAACTCTTCCCACAGTCGGAACACGCCGGTGATCCCGGCCGTGTTGACCAGCTCGTTGACGAGCTGGGTGGTGATGATCTCCCGCCGTAGCGGGTGCCGGTCGATCTGGGCGCGGAATCGCTCGCGCAGCCGCGGCGGGAAGTACTCGTACAGCACGTGCTGCACGGCCGGGTCGTCGGGCAGCGCCGAGTCCAGGATGTCGTCGGTGAGGGCGATCTTCGCGTAGGCCATAAAGACGCTGAACTCCGGCGTGGTCAGCCCGATCCCCTCGCGCTGACGCTCGACCAGCTGCCGGTCACTCGGCAGGAACTCCAGCACCCGGTTGAGCAGGCCAACGCGCACGAGCCGCCGTAGGTAGCGCTGATGCACGTCGAGCAGGGACACCGCGAACGCCGATTCGCAGGCGAGCGCCGCGTTCTGGTCGTAGTTGTCCCGGAGCACGAGGTCGGCAATCTCGTCGGTCATCTCGGCCAGCACGTCGTTGCGAGCGCTCGGGTCCAACACGCCGTCACGTTCGGCCTGGCGCAGCAGGATCTTGATGTTCACCTCGTGGTCGGAGGTGTCCACCCCGGCGGAGTTGTCGATCGCATCGGTGTTCACCTTGCCCCCGGCCAGGGCGAACTCGATGCGGCCCAGCTGCGTACAGCCGAGGTTGCCGCCCTCGCCGATGACCCGGCAGCGCAACACCGCGCCGTCGACCCGGATGGCGTCGTTGGCCTTGTCCCCCACGTCGGCGTTGTTCTCGTTGCTGGCCTTGACGTACGTGCCGATCCCGCCGTTCCAGAACAGGTCGACCGGCGCGCCCAGAATCGCCTTCATCAACTCCGTTGCGGTCAGCGCTGCGGTGTCCTCGGGCAGCCCGAGGGCCTGCCTCACCTGCGGGCTGATCTCGATCCGTTTCGCCGTACGGGACACCACCGCGCCGCCGGGGCTGAGCAGGGCCACGTCGTAGTCGGCCCACGACGACCGCGGCAGTTCGAACAGCCGGCGGCGTTCGGCGTACGACGTCGCGGCGTCCGGGTCGGGGTCGAAGAAGATGTGCCGGTGGTCGAAGGCGGCCACCAGCCGGATGTGCTCGGACAGCAGCATCCCGTTGCCGAAGACGTCGCCGGACATGTCCCCGACGCCGACGACGGTGAAGTCCTGGCTCTGGGTGTCCAGGCCGAGTTCCCGGAAATGCCGCTTCACCGACTCCCAGGCACCGCGGGCGGTGATCCCCATGGCCTTGTGGTCGTAGCCGGCGGAGCCACCGGAGGCGAAGGCGTCGCCGAGCCAGAAGTCGTAGGACGCCGCGACGTCGTTGGCGATGTCGGAGAACGTCGCCGTTCCCTTGTCGGCGGCGACCACCAGATAGGCGTCGTCACCGTCGTGGCGTACGACGTTGTCCGGCGGGACGGTGCGGTTGCCGCCGGCCGGGTCGGGCACCAGGTTGTCGGTGATGTCGAGCAGGGCCGAGATGAAGGTGCGGTAACAGTCCACGCCCTCGGCGAGGTAGGCATCCCGGTTTCCGATGTCCGGGGGCTGCTTGAGGACGAAGCCGCCCTTGGCCCCGGTCGGGACGATGACCGTGTTCTTCACGATCTGCGCCTTGACCAGGCCGAGGATCTCGGTGCGCAGATCCTCGCGGCGATCGGACCACCGCAGCCCACCGCGAGCCACCGCGCCGAAGCGCAGGTGCACGCCCTCCAGCCGCGGGGAGTAGACCCAGATCTCCCGGAA
>JACCSC010000054.1 GCA_013813215.1 Geodermatophilaceae bacterium
GACTGGATAGCGCCGCCCGATCGCGGGTGCGTGGCTGAGTGCGCGTGGTCGGTCGGAGAGATAGTGAGTCGTTGAGAGCGGTCAGCGGCCCGTGCCCGAGTCATACGCTGGAAGGGCGGCCGCGACGGCGGCTTGACCGAGGCTGATCCCGCCGTCGTTGCACGGCACCTGCTCGTGGGTGAGCACCCGTAGCCCTTCGGCCTGGAGCCCGTCGATGACGAGGGTGAGCAGCGTGACGTTCTGGAACACCCCGCCGGACAGGGCGACGGTGTCCAAGCCGGCGGTCGATGCGGCATCGACGGCCGCGCGGACCGTGGCTGCGGCCAGCCCGCGGTGGAACCGGGCCGCGATCACGGGGACCGCGATACCGCGGCGCAGGTCGTCGACCACGGCGCGGATGAGATCCGTGCCAGCCAGCACCCCGCCGGACGACGAGAGCGGATAGGCCCCCCGCTGAGCCGGATCGGCACGCTGCTCCAGTTCGATCGCGGCCTGCCCTTCGTAGTTGACCTCGTCGCGGACGCCGACCAGCGCCGCCACGGCGTCGAACAACCGCCCCGCGCTCGTCGTCAGGGGCGCGTTGACAGCGCGCGCGGCCATCGCCAGGACGGTGGTCCAGGTAGCGGCGTTGCGGCCCTCGACGGCCAGCCCGACGGGGATGTCGTCGCCGTACGCCGCCTGCAGGTACGCCGCCGCCATCCGCCACGGCGCCCGGATCGCCGCCGCCCCGCCCGGCAGCGGTACCGGCGCCAGGTGGCCCACCCGCTGGAAGGAGGCCAGGTCCGCCACCAGGATCTCCCCGCCCCAGAGCGTCCCGTCGGTCCCGAACCCCGTCCCGTCGAAGGCCACGCCGACCACCGGCTCGCTCACGCCGTTGTCGGCCAGGCAGGAAGCGATGTGCGCGTGGTGGTGCTGCACGCCGACCAGGTCGACGTCGGGCAGGTCCAGCGCGTACTTCGTCGACAGGTACTCCGGGTGCAGGTCGTGCGCGACGACCTCCGGGACGACGTCGAACAGCCGCCCGAAGTGCTCGATACCCTCGGTGAACGAACGGAACGTCTCGTAGTTCGCCAGGTCGCCGATGTGGTGGGACACGAATGCGTGCCGTCCCCGGGCCAGGCAGAACGTGCTCTTCAGCTCCGCACCCACGGCCAGCACCGGCCGCGAGCACTCGACCGGAAGCCGCAGCGGTTCCGGCGCGTAGCCGCGGGACCGGCGTACCGGCTGAGCCCGGCCGGTCACCACGCGAGCCACGGAGTCGTCGGTCCGCATGTGAATCGGCCGGTCGTGCACCAGGAATGCATCCGCGATCCCGCCGAGCCGGTCACCCGCGTCGGCGTCGGTGTAGGCGATCGGCTCGTCGGAAACGTTGCCGCTGGTCAGGACGATCGGGCGGCCCACCGCTTCGATCAGCAGGTGGTGTAGCGGGGTGTAGGGCAGCAGCAGCCCGACGTACCGGTTGCCGGGGGCGACCGACGGAGCCAGCGCCGCGTCCGGCCGGCGGTCCAGCAGGACGATCGGTCGTCGCGATCCCGACAGCAGGGCGGCCTCGGTCTCGTCCACCGCGCACAGGGCGCGGGCCGCGGCCAGGTCCGGGACCAGCACGGCGAACGGCTTGTCCTCCCGATGCTTGCGCCCGCGCAGCCGGGCCACCGCGGACTCGTCCGCCGCATCGACGGCGAGGTGGTAACCACCGAGGCCCTTCACCGCGACGATCGCTCCGTCCCGCAGCCGGGCCGCCGCCGCCAGCAGCGGGTCCCCAGGCAGGGTGGTGCCGGCCCGGTCGAGCAGGGACAGCCGCGGTCCGCAGGCCGGGCAGCACGTCGGCTGGGCGTGGAACCGCCGGTCGGTCGGGTCGTCGTACTCCTGCCGGCACGGTGCGCACATCGCGAAGTCGGCCATCGTCGTCGCGGCCCGGTCGTACGGGACGCCGGTCACGATGGTGAATCTGGGGCCACAGTTCGTGCAGTTGACGAACGGGTAGCGGTAGCGCCGGTCGGCCGGGTCCGCGAGTTCGGCCAGGCAGTCCGCGCAGGTCGCGGTGTCAGGGGAGACGAGGGTACGGCGCCCGCCGGTGGCCGCACTCAGCTGGATGACGAAACCCTTGTCGCCCAACGGCTCCAGTGCTGCCAACGTCACGGTGTCGATCCGGGCCAGGGCGGGTGTCCGCGCGCGCAACGCCGTCAGGAAGCCGTCCAGGTCGACCGCCTCGGCTTCGATGTCGACGCCCTCACCGGTGTTGCGGACCCAGCCGCTGACACCGAACTCGCGGGCCAACCCGTGCACGAACGGCCGGAACCCGACGCCTTGCACGATCCCGTCGACATGGACGCGCAGCCGCTTCGCGGTCATGCGGGCCGCCGCGCGGTTACGGCGGTCAGCCGAGGGCCAGCTGGGTCAGCTCCCACAGCACGTTGTACGTCGTCGTCTGCGCCTCCTGGATCCGGTGCACGGACGCCGACGGTACGACGAACAGGTGCTCGATCGTGTCGGCCTCGGCCATCCGGCCACCGGAGTAGCCGGCGAAGCCGACCGTGAGCAGGCCGTCGCGGTGCGCCCGCTCGAAGCCGGCCAGCACGTTGGCCGAGCCGCCGCTGGTGGACAAGCCGAGTGCGATGTCACCGGGACCGGTGTGCGCGGCCAGTTGGCGGGCGAAGACGACCTCGAAGCCGATGTCGTTGGACAGCGCGGTCAGGACGGCGACGTCGTTGGTCAGGCTCAGCGCGGGCAGCGGCCGAGCGCTGCCGCCGGGGTCGAGGAACAGCTGCGCGACAGCTTGTGCATCACTGCTGCTGCCGCCGTTGCCGAAGGTGAACAGTCGACCGCCGGCGGCGAACCGCTCGGCCATCGCCTGGGCGCACTCGATCAGAACGTCGGCGTACTGCTCGCCCATCTCGGTCCGTAAGCCCACGATCTCGCGGGCCTTGTCGGCGGTCGAGTCGCTGGCCGCGCGCAGAACCGGGGCGAGGTCGGCGTGGTCGGCGTACAGGAACGGGTAGAGCGCCTCGACGCCGGTCATCCAGGCACCACCGCGATCGCTTCCTTGGCGTGCACCAGCACGGTGTCCCCCACCTCCGCGGTGACCAGGGCGATGCTCACGTGTTCCAGGCTCTGCCCGGTGTCGACCAGGGCCAGGTCGTCGGGCAGCAGCTCGACGATGCGGACGGGGATGGCCTGGTCGGAGCAGGTGATGCAGACCTCGCCGTAGCAGGCCGGAACCTCGTTCATGAGGCCTCGTCGAGTAGGCCGGGGTGCTCCAGGAAGACGTGAACGAGTTCCCACAACACGTGGTAGATCGTCACGTGCACCTCCTTGACGACCCGCGGGTCCTCGGCATGAGCGGTCAGCACGTGCGCCACTGCCGGGTTTGCCACGATGTCCGGGCCCGCACCGTCGGCCCGACCGACCAGGGCCACGGTGAGCAGGCCGGCGTCCGCGGCCGCGCAGAGCCCCGCGTCGACGTTGGCGCAGCGCCCGGACGACGAGACGCCGAGGGCGATGTCCTCGGGCCGGCCGAACAGCCGCAGCTGGGCGGCGTAGGCGTCGGTACCGGAGTATCCGCTGACCGCCGGTGCGTTGTTGGTCAGCGAGATCGCGGGTAACGCCCGCTTGCCGACGATGACCGGATGCACGAACTCCACCGCCAGGTGCGCCGCGTCGGTGGCGGCGCCGCCGTTGCCGAAGGCCAGCAGCCGACCGCCGCGGTGGAAGCGCATCGCCATCGCGTGGCAGGCGGCGGCCACCGCCTCGGCGTCGCCGGCCAGCGCCCGACCGGGAGCCTCCCGGGCGGCGAAGGCGGTGCGTACGGCGTCGCGATCAAGCAGGCGGGTCATCGGGTCCGGGCCCGGGCGATCCCGGTGGGCTTCCCGTTGGCCGCGGAGGTCCGTGCGGTTCCGTTGACCCGCGGGGCGCTCGGAGCGGGGGCGCTGTCGGCGTAGCGCGTCAGGTATGTCTCCAGGGCTTCGCGGGTCTGGCTGATCGAACTGGCCAAGTCCTCCAGCTGCCTTCGTCCGACATCGGTGAGGTGGTAGGTACGACGGGCCGGACCGGCCTCGGACAGGCCCCAGGTCGAGCGCACGGTACCGGCCACCTCCAAGGCGTGCAGGGTGCGGTACACGGTGCCGGGATCGCCCTCGGCGACCTGGAAGCACTTCAACCGCTCGACCAAGGCATACCCGTGGTCCGGATGCTCGAGGAGCAGCAGCAGAAGGCACGGTTGCACGAAGTTGCGCGGTTCTCCGTGTCGCATTGCGGTCGGGCTCCCCATGGGGCGGCCAGGGCACCGTCGGCTCCGCTGCCACCCGATAGCCATCGTGACACCGGACCCGGCAGGCCAGCAAGCGGTTCGCCCCGATGCGTGACGTCGAGCTGGCCCTGCGAGATGCTTGCCGCCGATACCCGGCCGACGAGGAGCGCACGTGGCCTACCCCGAAGGACTTCTCGCTTCCGACGAGCAGGTCGTCAAGCATCTGCACCCGCACTGGATCACCCTGGCCGGACCGATCTTCGCCCTCGTCGTGGTGGGCGCGCTGGCTGGGTTGGGGATCACGTTCGTGCCAGACGGCGATGCCCGGCGCTGGCTGCGCCTGGCCATCCTCGTGGTCGCCGTGCTCCTGGTGATCGTGTTCTTCCTCGTGCCGTTGCTGCGCTGGATCACCACGCACTACGTGATCACGTCGCACCGGGTGATGTTCCGCATCGGCGTACTCAAGCGAGACGGCAAGGACATCGCGCTGCCCCGGATCACGAACGTCGCGTACAACCAGTCGCTGTGGGACCGGATCGTGAATTCGGGAACGCTGACCATCGAGTCGGCGGGGGAGTCCTCCGCTCAGGTGCTGACCAACATCCCGCACTCCGACGAGGTGCAGCAGCTGATCAACCGTCTGGTCGAGGAGGACGAGACGCGGCGATCCCGGGAGGCCGGGCAGTACTACCAGCAGCAGGCCGTCCCACCGTCGGGTCCCGACCTGGGCCGGGAGGCCACCCGGTATCTGCCGCCAAGCTGAGCGCCGGATCCCCGAGGGCGGAACCCGTTTCCACGGCGTACCCGCGGGGAAGACATGGGCCGTGGAGCGTCCCTCGCTGAACTCCCTGCGGCCTCGAACGACTACGGCCGACCGGGTGGTCAAGTCGATCGGCCCGTAGTGGGCCGTCGGGTGCGCGCAGGACGTCTACGTCCGGGACGAGGCAGTGGTCCACGTCGAGAGCAGCCCCGACTCCCCGGTCGGCCGCGGCCGGGCTGTGTCCCAAGGGCAGCGCGACGCACCAGCTGGTCACGAGTCCGGAGCGGGACAGCAGGTCCGCTACCGGCGGCCGCATGGACCGAGTGGGAGGACCTGGACCTTGACCCGGCGATGGACATGATCGCGGACCGCGGACATCGGCGCCGGGGTGTTCTTCCTGCCCGCCGCGGCGCACACCGAGAAGGACGGCGGCTTCACCAACACCCAGCGGATGCTGCAGTGGCACCACCAGGCGGTGCAGCCGCCCGGCGACTGCCGCAGCGAGCTGTGGTTCTACTACCACCTCGGCCGGCGGCTGCGGGACAAGCTCGCCAGCGAGCTGTCGGCCGGCTTCCCAGGCTCGGGCGGTTGGCGGGGGCCGGCGCCACGGTGCTGGGCCCGGCGATGACGACGTACACCGCGGTGCTCCTCGCCGACACCGCGGTGCCGGGCTGGCACGAGGCGCATCGCGAGCTGCCGTTCGTGTTCGCGCGAAGCGCGCTGGCCAGTGCCGGCGGGGTTCGCCACAGCGGCTGGAGTCTCGTCTCGGCCGGGTGTCCGAGACCTACCGCGAGGGGCGCGCGGGCTGGGTGCTGAAGCTGTCCAGGGACCTGACCGTGACCGGTACGGCGACCGCGCTGGCGGGCCGGTCCCGTCGGACCGGCGTGGTCGCGGCAACGCTGTTGAACGCCGGAGCCGCGGCGCTCCGGTACGGCATCTTCGAGGCCGGGATGGCCTCGGCGCGGGACCCGAAGTACACCGTCGTGCCGCAGCTCGAGCGGCTCGCCGCTCGCTGAGCCGGTCAGCCCTCGGGGACGGCGATGTTGACCAGCCAGGCGACGCCGTACCGGTCGATGCACATCCCGAACTCGTCGCCCCACATTTGCTTCTCCAGCGGGACCGTGACGGTGCCTCCGTCGGACAGTTTCGCCCAGTAGCCGCGCAGCTCGTCGGTGTCGTCGCCGCTGAGGCTGATCGAGACGCTGTCGCCGGGGGTCAGGCTCTGTCCGGGGGGCGCGTCGGCTCCCATGAGCGTGAAACCGCTGGCTGTCTCGAGCATCCCGTGCATGATCTTGTCCCCGCCGGGGGCGTCCGGCGGGGCGTACTCGCCGTAGGTGTTCAGCGTGAGGGTGCCGCCGAAGACACCCTCGTAGAACTCCATGGCGTCGCGGGCGGTGCCATCGAAGTTGACGTAGGGGTTCAGTCGTGAGGCCACCGGAGGCTCCTCTGCTCTCGACGATGTCGCGTCGTGAAGATTAGCCAGACCGGGGTCGGCGGGCCAGATCTCGCCGGATCGGGCAGCCCGGGCCACGGAGGAGTCGTCACGCGACGCAGAACTCGTTGCCCTCGGGGTCGAGCATCACGACATGACCGAGGTGCCCCCCGTAGAACTCCTCGCGGACAGTCGTAGCCCCGGCGGTGACGAGCTCGGCTGCTGTCGCGCGGATGAGCTGCTCGCGCTCGGCCATGTCCCAGGGCGGCTCCCCTGCCACCCGGATGTCGATGTGCATCTTGTTCTTGGCTGTCTTGCCCTCAGGCACCCGGAGAAAGCCGATGGCCGGGCCCACGCCGTCCGGATCGATGATGGAAGCACCGTCTGGGTCGTCGTACCCCGGCTCAGCCACGTACCCGAGCGCGGTTGCCCAGAACGCCGCAATCCGATGCGGGTCGGCCGCGTCGCAACCGAGCGTCCACACTGTCGCCATACCGGCAAGTATCGCGGCCAGCGACCCCGCGGCGACGGAGGACTGATATCTCCTCCTACGGGGAACAGGGGTCGGGGATCGGGGAAGGAGCGCGATGATCGAGGCACGCGACGGCCGGCGGGTAGTCATCACCGGGCTGGGGGTGGTCAGTCCCGCTGGGACGGGGACCGAGGAGTTCTGGGCCGGGCTGCGCCGGTCGCCGGAGCCCTGCGTCGAGCGCAAGGTCGTCGGCTTCGACGCGGCGCAGTGGGGGATCAAGCACGTCCAGGCGAGGCGGATGGACCCCTTCGCGCAGTACGCCGTCGCGGCGGCCGTGCAGGCCCTCGCCGACGCCAGTCTGGACACGGCCTCGCCGTACGCCGAGGAACGCTGCGGCGTCGTGCTGGGTACCGGCATCGGCGGGGCCTACGCGCGGGAAGCGCAGGGCGAAGTCCTGCTCCGCCAGGGTGCCGCCCGCGTCTCACCCCTGCTCATCCCGATGGTCATGCCCAACGCCGGGGCCGCCGCGATCTCCATGCGCTCGAGCTGGCGGGGCCCCGTCGAGACCGTGTGCACCGCCTGCGCGGCCGGCACCCACGCCGTCGCCAACGGCGCCAAGCTCGTCGCATCCGGCCGCTGCGACGCGGTGTTGGTCGGCGGTAGCGAAGCCTCCCAGAACAGGATGCTGAGCGGCGGGTTCACCAACATGAAGGCGCTGTCGGACAGCGGCATCTCCCGGCCATTCGACGTCGACCGGGACGGTTTCTGCTCGGCGGAGGCCGCCGGGATCCTGGTCCTGGAGGAAGCGTCAGCGGCCCAGGCGCGAGGCGCCCACATCTACGCCGAGATCGCCGGCTGCGCGTCCACCGCCGACGCCCACCACCTCACCGCCCCGGCCCCCGACGGCCGCGGGGCCACAGCCTGCATGCGGGCTGCGCTCGCCGACGCCGGCCTCCTACCCCACGAGATCACCCACATCAACGCGCACGGGACATCCACCCAGCTCAACGACTCCACCGAGGCCGCGGCCGTCACCGAGGTCTTCGGGCCCGGCCGCCCCGCGGTCACCTCGATCAAGGGCGTCACCGGACACTCCCTGGGGGCCGCCGGAGCCATGGAGGCCGTCGCCCTGGCATTGAGCTACCACCACCGGGAACTGCCGCCGACGACGGGCACGCAGAACGTCGACCCGGCGTTCGACATCGACCTTGTCGCCGAACCGCGCGCCTGGACGCCCGGGCCGGCGCTGTCCAACTCCTTCGCCTTCGGCGGGCACAACGGAACCGTGGTCTTCCTCCCGGCCTGAGCCAACACCTCGCCCACC
>JACCSC010000103.1 GCA_013813215.1 Geodermatophilaceae bacterium
GGTCACGGCGGCGCGCGGAGCTGAAGCTGTTCTCCGGGTCGGCGAGCAGCCGGTCGGCGTACAGGCCGGCCTCGATCCGCTTGGCCAGGTCGACTTCCTGCTCGGCGGTCAGCAGCTTGGTCTTGCCGATGGTGTTGAGGTACACCCGGACCAGGTCCGTGGACAGCGTCATGGTGGAGGCCGTCGCGCGCGAGTCGCGCAGTGGTGTGGTATCGATGTCCTGGGTCAGTGTCACTACCTGCCCCTCTCCGCTGTCGGTGCGATGGCGGGCCGCGGCCCGCGTTCTGTCCGGTACAACGTCGTACGCCGCCTGATGTTCCCGGCCGCCGGTGACTCCGGAGCCTCCGCGCGGTCTGCTTTCCGAGCCGGCGACGCAGCCGACCGGGGGCGAGGCGAGTGTCATGACCGTCGCCTTCACCTTGGCCGGGCGCGAGTTCGTCGCCCTCAACGGCGGTCCGGCTACCCCGCGGGCCAGCGTCCCGGCCTGGGCCGACGTGTCGGTGTGGGTCACCCCGACGAGGGCCAGCAGGCCGGCTCCGATCCGGGCGATCGGAACCTCGCCGACCGCCACCGAAGCCGAGGTGACCCGTTGCAGGACGGCGCGCATGTCCCGATCCTGCCGCGCGTGCCAGGCTGTGCGGCATGCCAACCGTGCACCTGGCGAACTCACCCGCCGCCGACGAGCTGCTGGCTGCCGACCCGCTGGCGCTGCTGATCGGGATGCTGCTGGACCAGCAGGTACCGATGGAGAAGGCGTTCGTCGGCCCGTACGTGCTGACCCAGCGGCTCGGGCACGACCTGGACGCTCGCGAGCTGGCGGAGATGCCCGCCGAGCAGTGCGCGGCGCTGTTCAGCGAGCGGCCGGCGATCCACCGCTTTCCCGGCGCCATGGCCGCGCGGACGCAGGCGCTGTGTGCACACTTGCTCGAGCGGTACGACGGGAGCGCCGAGGCGGTCTGGACCGACGCCGGCTCGGGTCAGGAGCTGCTGCGCCGGCTCACCGCGCTGCCTGGCTTCGGCGAGCAGAAGGCGAAGATATTCCTCTCCTTGCTCGGCAAGCAGTTCGGCGTACAGCCGGCGGGGTGGCAGGAGGCGGCCGGGACGTACGGCGAGACCGACGTGCACCGCTCGGTGGCCGACATCGTCGACGCCGAGTCACTCGCCCTGGTTCGCGAGTACAAGAAACAAGCCAAGCAGGCCCGCGCCGCTGCACAGCCCTGACCGCGGTGGCAGCATGGGGAGGGCCGGGACGTCACGCCCGGCGACGGGAGGGTCCGTGGACTCGCGCAGGTCGCCGGCCGAACGCGCGGTGCTCATCACCGACGCCCAGCAGAGCCGGATCGACGAGCACAACACCCGACGCAAGCGCTACACGATCACCATGGGCGTCCGCATCGTGTGCCTCATCCTGGCCGCGTTCGTGTACGAGACCGTCTGGTTGATGGCGATCCTCGTCGTGCTGGCCTGCGTGCTGCCCTGGATGGCGGTGCTGATCGCGAACGACCGGCCGCCGAAGAAGGCGCAACGGGTCAGCGGGCTCGCGCACCCGGCGCCTGATCGCGCAGTGGACAGCGGCCGGCCGGGTCGGACGATCGAGGGCTGACTCAGGCGGACCAGCCCAGCAGGTCTTCCCCGAGCATGATCACGAAGTACCAGAGCGCCATGGTGGCGATCGGGATCACCGGGGTCCACCAGGAGCGGCGCTCGACCATCCGGACCAGGAGGACCAGGAGCGCGATCCACGCCAGGCCCATGAGGAGTACCGCCCACGCCGGAGCGACGAGTCCGGACACCACGATGAAGAAGCCCGGCACGAGATGCGCCAGCCCGGCGGCGACGACGCCGACGACCACCGGCCCGGTGTTGCCTCGACGAGGAGCGGCCATGGCGGCAGCCTAGGGTTCTTCGCGCGGCGCGGGTCGGGCCCCGAGACGGGTCACGGCCCGGGTCGCGGTCCGGACGGCGGCCGCGACGCACTCGGCGAGGGGTACGTCGGTGCGCCACCGCGCGAGCAGGCCCGCGGTGAACGCGTCCCCTGCGCCTGTGGTGTCCACGACTCGCGCCGCGGCAGCCGGAACGTGGCCGGTCGAGTGACCCTCCGCCCAGACCGCGCCGGCCGCCCCGCAGCTCACGACCACCGCGCCGTACGACCGAGCCAGCGTCACCGCGGCCTCTGTGGGGTCCCCCGAGCCGCCGAGCAACCGCGCCTCGGACTCGTTCGGCAGCAGCAGGTCCGCTCCCGCCGTCGCGGCCAGGAAGCGGTCCGGCCCGAACTCCACCAGCGGTGCCACCGACGCCGGATCGACCGAGATCGTCAGCCCGTGCCGGCGGCCCAGATCCAGTGCGGCCAGCGCCGCCGGGCTCGACCGGTCGTCCAGCAGGGGGTAGCCGGACAGGTGCAAGTGCCCTGCCCTCCTGACCAACCCGGCGGGCAGGTCAGCGGGCGTGAGCGCCCGGTTGGCTCCCCGGTCGGGGATCATGCTGCGTTCCCCGTCGGCGTCCACGAGCACGATGACCGTGCCGGTGGCCTCGGTCGGGTCGGTGGCGCCCGCGAATTCGACCCCCGCCGCCGAGAGCTCGTCCAGCGCCTGCCGACCGGCCGCGTCCCGGCCGACCCGGCCGGCCAGCAGCACCGGTACGCCGAGCGCCGCGAGCCAGGCGGCGACGTTGGCCCCTGCGCCGCCTCCGGTGTAGCGGATTCGGGCCGCGGTGTCGCTGGCCGCGGTCAGCGGCCCGGCCAGCACCGCGACGACGTCCACCGCGATGTCGCCGACGACGAGGATCGGCCCCGGTTTCACCGCAGGTCGCTGAGGGCGGCGGACACCTGGGCGGCGAGTTCAGCGTTACGCAGGATGATCTGGATGTTCGCCACGAGGCTCGCGCCGGCCGTGACCCGGTGCAGCCGCTCAAGCAGGTACGGCGTCACCGCCTTGCCCGTCACCCCGTCGGTGGCCAGCCCCGCCAGCGCCTCGGCCAGCACGCGGTCGTGCAGGTCGGGGTCGAGCTGCTCGGACTCGGGCAGCGGGTTGGCCAGCACGACGGCACCCGGCCGTACCTCCCGGCGAGCGGCGAAGACGGCGGCCGCCTGCGCGGGGGAGTTCACCTGCCAGTCCAGGCCGAAGCCGGAGTCGGTGAGGTAGAAGCCGGGAAAGCGGTGGGTCCCATAGCCGAGGACGGTGACCGACAGCGTCTCCAGCCGTTCCAGGGTGGCTTCGACGTCGAGGATCGACTTCACTCCCGCGCAGACCACGAGCACGGTGGTGGACCCCAGCGCGCCGAGATCGGCCGACTCGTCGTAACCGCCGCCACGATGGACCCCACCCAGACCGCCGGTGGCGAAGACCGCGATCCCGGCCCGCTCGGCCAGCACCGCCGTACTGGACACCGTCGTCGCGCCGCTCCCGCCGCTGGCCAACGCGACCGGCAGGTCCCGGACGCCGAGCTTGGACAGGGTCTCGTCGCCGGCGATCCGGGTCAGTCCGGCCTCGTCGAGCCCGACGTGCACGATGCCGTCCAAGACGGCGATGGTCGCCGGGGTGGCACCGCCGCGGCGTACCGCCTGCTCGATGTCACCGGCGGCGGCCAGGTTGTCCGGCCGGGGCAGCCCGTGCGCGATCAGCGTGCTCTCCAACGCGACGACGGGCGAGCCGGCGTCCAGCGCGTCCCGGACGTCTGGCGCGACGGTCAGCGGCAGCGGCACGACGGCAGGGTACCGACGGCGGCTGGGGCATGATGGGTCGCGAACGACGTGAGGAGCCGACGATGACAACTGAGACAGTCGAGCGCCCCGAGGTCCGTGACAGCGACACGGACGAGGGCGACAAGGTCTTCCACTACGTGAGGAAGAACAAGATCGCCGAGAGTGCGGTGACCGGGAACATGGTCGAGGCGCTGTGCGGGGAGATCTTCCCGGTGACGCGGGCGCCGAAGCCGGGCTCGCCGGTGTGCGAGAAGTGCAAGGAGATCTTCGCGCGGCTACGCCAGTAGGCCTCAGAGAACGAGCAGCGGCACGCCGGTGCGTTCGGCGTTCATTGCCTCGCGGGCCAGCCGCCGGCGCTCGCTGCGACTGGGCCGGCTCGGCCACATCTGCTGGATCGTGGCGTTCAGCTCGGCACCGAAGATCAGGGCCAGCCCGATCAGGAACAGGAACAGCAGGGCGGCGATGGGCGTGGCCAGCGCCCCGTAGCTGAGCGCGCGGACCAGCACGAAGGTGATGTACTCGCGCACCACGAAGCCACCCAGCACGAAGATCGCGACCGCGAGGACGGCCCCGGGAAGCTGGCGGTGCCACGGCGGACGCCGGGGCAGGACGCCGCGGTAGAGGCTGGCCAGCGTGATGATCAAGAGGAGCACCAGGATCGGCCAGTAGACGGCGTTGATCAGGATGCCGACGGTGTCGCTCCACTCGCGCGGGAAGGCGTCCCGGAGTAGCCCCGGTCCCACGACCAGCAGCGGCAGGCTGACGATGAGCAGCAGTACGAAGACGATGTACAGGCGCAGCGCGAGCAGCCGGCTGCGGACCGCGCCGCGAGCGTAACGCTGGCCGTAGGCGATGGAGATGGTGTTGACGAACGTCGACATTGCCGACGAACCGGCCCACAGGGACAGCAGGAAGCCGATGCTGACCACCTCGAGCCGGCCTTGCCGCAGGACGTCCTGCAGGTTCGGGGCGATCAGCTCGTTGATCACCTGCGGAGTGAACGCCTCGCTGGCCACGGCGAGGATCTGTCCCTCGATGGAATCCAACGTGCCGGCGCCGAGGATGCCGCCGAAGTAGCCCAGCGATCCGAGCACGCCCAGGATCAGCGGCGGGATGGACAGCAGTTGCCAGAACGCCGCTTCCGCGGACAGGCCGAGGATCCGGTCGTTCCAGGCCGAGGACACCGTCGTCCGCAGGGCGCGGAACGGGCCGCGCCGGGCCGTGGGGGTGACGGTGCGGTGCACGACCGCGCCGACCCGCTGCGTGCCCGCGCGCATGCGGGCGCGACGAGACTGCGCCAGCACCTCGTCGCGCCGGGTCGCGGACTCGACCTCAGCGCTCACCGGGCCAAGTGTGCACCCGCCGCACCGCTCGATGCCGCAGGCTGCGCTGAAGATCGCCGGTTGACGACGTGGGCCTGAGGCGGGGTCAGTGGCGGAAGGCTTCGGCGAGCCACCACGAGGGCTTGTCCTGGGTCACTTTGGCGTCCAGCAGCAGCGGCCGGTCGCGGGGTCCGGCGAGCCAGTCGCGTACGACGGACAGGTCCT
>JACCSC010000105.1 GCA_013813215.1 Geodermatophilaceae bacterium
TTGCCGCGCAGGGGTTCGGCCCGCGGCCGGCACGGGTGGGGGCTGCTCAGCTGACCGCGATGTTGCGGCGACTCGGCGCGGTCCAGATCGACGCGGTCAACGTGCTGGTCCGCTCGCACTACCTGCCCCTGTTCTCCCGGCTCGGGCCGTACCCGCTGGCCACCCTGGACCGGCTGGTGCACGAGCAGCGGGCCGCCTTCGAGTACTGGGCGCACGCCGCCTCGCTCGTCCCGGTGCAGCTGTACCCGGCGCTGCGCTGGCGAATGACGGCCGCCGACGCCGAGCGCGACGCCGGTTGGGCCCGCTTCCTGGCTCGCGTCGAGTCCGAACGACCCGGGTACGCCGCCGCTGTGCTCGCCGAGGTGACCGACCGTGGCCCGCTGACCTTCTCCGAGTTGACCGATCCGGCCCGACGTCCGAAGGAGAACCCCAACTACGCCGCCGCGACCATGCTGTGGGACCGGGGCTCGGACGGCAAGAGCGTGCTGGAGTACCTGTACGACTCCGGGCGGCTCGCGGTCTCCGGGCGGCGGGGATTCGATCGGCTCTTCGACCTCACCGAGCGGGTCATCCCCGCCGACGTCCTGGCGGCGCCGGCGCTGGGGCGCGAGGACGCCCAGCGACTGCTCGTCGAGCACGCCGCCCGGGCGCTCGGTGTCGCCGCGGTACCCGAACTGGCCGACTACTTCCGGCTGCCGGTCGCGGCGACCAGGGCCCGGATCCGCGAGCTGGTCGAGGCCGGGTCCCTGCAGGCGGTCGCACCGGTGGGCTGGTCCGAGCCCGGCTACCTCCCGGTGGCGCCCTGGCCGAGCCGCCGCCCGCCGGAGTGCGTGCTGCTCTCGCCGTTCGACTCGTTGCTGTGGCACCGCAAGCGGACCGTGCGGATCTTCGGCTTCACGCACAGCTTCGAGATCTACCTGCCGGCGGCGAAGCGGAAGTTCGGCTACTACGTACTGCCGATCCTGCTCGGTGACCGGCTGGTCGGCCGGGTCGACCTCAAGGCCGACAGGGACGCCCCGGCGTTGCTGGTCCGGGGGGCGTACGCCGAACCGGGGGTCGACGCCGACGAGGTGGCCGGGCCGCTGGCCCGTGAACTGGCGGCGACGGCATCGTGGCTGGGCCTGGGCGAGGTCGTCGTCAGGGGGCACGGGGACCTGGCCCCGGCGCTGACCGCCGAACTGGCGTAGGCCTCAGCGTGGGGTCGTCTCCAGGTCGGCCAGCCGCGTCGGTTGCCCCGATCCGCCTCGGCCGGTCAAGGTAGGGGATGAGCATGCACAGCCACAGCCGGCGGCGAGCGGCCGAGACGGCCCGCGCGACCGACCTGCCACGACAGATCGTGGTGGCGGTGTCTGCCGTGATCTCGGTGGTGGGGGCGGCGATCGGCAGTGGCGCCTTCGGTGGGACGCCGATCGCAGAGGCCGCCGGCGGGATCCTCGCGGCGGACGCGACGTTGGTGGCTCCGGACGGCCCGGCGTTCACTATCTGGACGCCGATCTACCTGGGCCTGCTCGGTTACGCCGGCTGGCAGGCGCTGCCCGCGCGCCGTACGGACCCCCGACAGCGGCGGGTCGGCTGGCTGGTGGCGGCAACGATGCTGCTCAACACCGCCTGGATCTTCACCATCCAGGCCGGCCGGGTCACGCTCAGCGTCGCGGTGATCGCGGTGCTGTTGGTCCTGCTCGTCGCGGTGTACGCCGGCCTGCTCGCCCGGCCCTCGAGCGGCTGGGTCGAGACCGTGCTCCTCGACGGCACGATCGGGCTCTACCTCGGCTGGGTCAGCGTGGCCACGATCGCGAACACCGCCGCGGCGCTGCTCGCCGCCGGCTACACCGACGTCGGCCTCGGCCCGGTGCCGTGGGCGATCCTGCTGATGGTCGTCGCGGCCATCGTCGGGGTCGTCGTCGCCGGGACGGGCAACGGCCGCTTCGCCTACGCCACCGCCTTGATCTGGGGTCTGGCCTGGGTGGCGGTCGGGCGGTCCAGCGGCAGCGACGAGGCGACCGGCGTCGCCGTGGCGGCGGTGGCGGCCGCGGTCGTCGTGCTGGCCGCGACCCTCATCGCGCGATTGCGCGGACGCCCCGCCTAACCTGTCCCTTCCGGGCAAAGAGGTGGTGCGGCATGCGCGAGTCACCCGCGCCCTCGGCCGTACGCCGATGGCGGCGCCGTCTCGCCGACGAGCACCGCGAGGCCGCCGTCTACCGCGAACTGGCGGCGCGCCGCGAAGGCGAGGAGCGGGAGATCCTGCTCGCCCTCGCGCAGGCGGAGAGCCGGCACGCCGCGCACTGGGAACGATTGCTCGGAGACCGCGGAGGAGGCTCGCCACGGGCCAGCCTGCGCAGCAGCCTGCTCTCGGTGTTGGCCCGCCGGTTCGGGTCGGTGTTCGTGCTCGCCCTGGCTCAGCGGGCGGAGACCCGTTCGCCGTACGACGCCGACATCGACGCCACCCAGGCGATGGCCGCCGACGAGCGGATCCACGCCGAGGTGGTACGCGGGCTGGCCGCCCGCGGCCGGGCGCGGGTTTCGGGGACGTTCCGGGCCGCGGTCTTCGGGGCCAACGACGGGCTGGTCAGCAACCTCGCCCTCGTGCTCGGAGTCAGCGGTGGCGGGGTGTCGAACTCCACGGTGCTGCTCACCGGGCTGGCCGGCCTGCTGGCCGGAGCGCTGTCCATGGGCGCCGGGGAGTACATCTCGGTGCGCTCGCAGCGCGAGTTGCTCGCCGCGTCCTCGCCGGGCGGGGGTACGGCGGCCGCCGTACCGCATCTCGATGTCGAGGCCAACGAGCTGGCGCTGGTCTACCGGGCTCGCGGCATGTCCGCCACCGACGCCGAGCTCTATGCGGCCAGTCAGCTGCGCGGCGGTCCGGTCCACGACGAGTCCGCAGCCGACGAGCACGAGATCGTCGGCTCCGGCCTGAGCGCCGCGCTGTCCAGCTTCGCGTTCTTCGCGGCCGGGGCGCTGGTGCCGGTGCTGCCGTTCCTGCTCGGGTTGCGCGACGGCGCGGCGCTCGCCGTGGCCATCGGACTGGTCGCGGTCGCGCTCCTGCTGACCGGCGCCACGGTAGGGCTGCTCTCCGGTGGCCCACCGCTGGCCAAGGCCCTGCGGCAGCTGGCGGTCGGAGCGGTGGCGGCGGGAGTGACGTACGGGCTGGGACTGCTCTTCGGCTCGGCGCTGGGCTGAGCCGCCCCCGAGCCGGCTCAGGTGCGGTCGGCTTCGACCAGCTCCTGGGCTGGAGCCTGGACGTCCTGCGACCGCGGCTACTCCGGCAGCAGACCTCGGGCGAACGCGGCCTGGCCCAGGTGCTGCACGCAGTCGTCGAGCACGCTGACCAGCCGGACGGCCAGCGTCACCGGTGGATCCCAGTTCTCGTCGACCACCCGGTCGAGATCGGAGTCGAACAGCCCGCGGACGTAGTCGGTCATGGCCTCGGTCGCCGCGTCGGCGTACCCGGTCAACAACTCGGCGCCGGCGCGGACCTTCGCCACCTGCTCAGAAGTGTGCCCGTAGCCCGTGTCGGCCCGCTCCAGCGGCAGGTCGAAGCGGCTCACCCAGTCATGGGCGGTCCACACCTGCTGTGTCCCGGCCGCGTCGGCGACATGATCGTCCATGACGCGAGCCTGGTGCCAGACCAGCCAGGCGATCGAGTTGGCGCGGCCGTCGTGCCGGTACGCGAGCTGTTCCTCGCTCAGCCCGTCCGCCACATCCCGCACGTGCTCGGAGATCCGGCCGACCACATCGGTGAGCAGGTCTGCGCTGGTAGCCATCGGGTCATCCTTCCTGGGTTTCGTGTCAGTCCGCGCTTCGGGACATCCCGCGGATGCCCACGACAAGGCCCAGCGCGGCAGTGATCAGCCCGGCCAGGACGCCCCACAGCACCGTCGTCGAGACGATGTCGCCGGCGAACAGCGAGCGCTCCGCGTCGACCAGGTAGGTCAGCGGGTTGAACTTCGCCACCACCTGCATCCAGCCGGGGCCAGACTCCAACGGCAGCAGCAGTCCGGACAGCAGCATCAGCGGGAAGATCAGCGTCTGCTGCACGACCCAGAACATCCAGTCCTGCTTGCGCACGGCCAGCGCCAACGCGTAGCTCAGCGAGCCGAGCCCGACGCCGAACACCGCGAGCAGGGCCAACCCGGCCAGGGCACCGGTCAGGTGCAGGTCGAAGGAGAACGGCGTCATGACCGCGAGGATGACGACCGCCTGCAGGGCAAGCGGCACCATTTCCTTGAGCGAGCGGCCGACGAGCAGCGAGGGCCGGGACAGCGGCGTGACGAGCATCCGCTCGTGCGCACCGGTCTGCAGCTCGAACAACAGGTTGGCGCCGACCGTCGAGGTCCCGAACAGCGCCACCTGGACCAGGATCGCCGGCACGAACCACTGCCATACGCTGCCGCCGAGGACGTCGGAGTCCCCGAGCGCGCCGACCAGCAGCGGTCCGAACAGCGCCAGGAACACCAGCGGCTGGACCATGCCGAACATCACCGAGAACGGATCGCGCCGGACCGGGCGCAGTTCGCGGGCGGCGACGATCAGGGTGTCGCGCAGCAGGCTGCGCCGCTGGATCGTGGTGGGCGGGGTCGACCGGGTCGGGGAGTCGAGGAGGCTGGTCATGCTGCTTCCTTTCCGGCGGTGCTGTCGGTGGACTCGTTCTCGCGCAGGCTGCGCCCGGTCAGCGCCAGGAACACGTCGTCCAGCGTCGGGCGGTGGACCTGTGCGCTCGTGATGGGAACTCCGGCGTCGACGCCGGCGCGGATCAGTTCGGGCAGCGCGCTCGGACCGTCGTCGACGCGGGCCTCGACCCGCGTGTCGGCGTACCGGACCTCCCGCGCGCCGGGCAACCGCTGGGCCAGCTCGGCCAGCCGCCGCGAGTCGGTCCCGTGTACGACGAGCCGGTCGCCGGCCAACCGCGACTTGAGCGCCTCGGGAGTGTCGTCGGCGATCACCTCGCCGTGGTCGACGACGACCACCCGTTCGGCCATCGAGTCGGCCTCGTCGAGGTAGTGCGTGGTCAGGACGACGGTCATGTCGTACGCCGCACGCATCCGCAGGATGTGCTCCCAGAGGTTCGCCCGGTTCTGCGGGTCCAGGCCGGTCGAGGGCTCGTCGAGGAACAGCAACGTCGGGACGTGCACCAGGCCCATCGTCACGTCCAGGCGCCGACGCTGTCCGCCGGACAGCTCCGAGACCTTGCGCCGAGCCAGGCTGGTCAGGTCGAGGCCGTCCAGCAGTTCATCGGTGCGCCGCTTGGCCGCCCGCCGGTCCAGCCCGTAGATGACGCCCTGGCTGGTCAGCTCGTCGCCTGCCAGCTGGCTGTGCCCGGCGGCGTTGCCCTGCCCGACGTAGCCGATCCGCCGCCGGACCTCCGCCGGCTGTGCGGTGACGTCGAAGCCCGCGACCTGAGCCGTGCCTGCCGTGGGCGCGATGAGGGTCGTGAGCATGCGCATGGTCGTGGTCTTGCCCGCGCCATTGGGACCGAGGACGGCGACGAGTTCGCCGGGTTCGACGTCCAGGTCGATGCCGCGGACCGCGTGCACGGTGTGGCTCCTGCTCACCACGAAGTCCTTGCTGAGCGCTCGGGTGCTGATCACTGCTTCCTCCGGCCGGTCGGTGCTGGGTTCGTGCTCGAGGCTGTCAGCAGAAGCGGTCAGCTTCTGTCCGCTACCTCTGCCACTCTGTAGGTCATGGCGACGACCTCGGCCCGGCTGCTGAACCTGCTCTCGCTGCTGCAGGCCCGCCGCGACTGGCCCGGCCTGCAGCTGGCACAGCGCCTGGAGGTGAGCCCACGCACGGTGCGCCGCGACGTGGACCGGCTGCGCGATCTCGGCTATCCGGTGCGGGCGACCAAGGGGCCCGACGGCGGGTACCGGCTGGACGCCGGCGCGGAGCTGCCGCCGCTGCTGTTCGACGACGAGCAGGCGGTGGCCGTCGCGCTCGCCCTGCAGACCGCCACCACGACGGTGGGCGGCATCGAGGAGGCCGCCCTACGGGCGCTGGCCACCGTCCGGCAGGTGATGCCGGCCCGGCTGCGGCAGCGGGTCGACGCCCTGCAGGTCACCACCGTGGGCCGGACCTCGCGCCGGATGCCGCGGGTCGACACCGCGCAGCTGTTGGCGATCGGGGTGGCGGTACGGGCGCGGGAGGTGCTGCGCTTCGCCTACGGCTCGGATGCCGAAGCACCGCCGCGCCGGGCTGAACCACACCACCTGGTGACGTGGGGCGGCCGTTGGTACGTCGTGGCCTGGGACCTGGACCGGGTGGACTGGCGGACGTTCCGGGTCGACCGGATGACGCCACGCGTGCCGACGGGGCCGCGGTTCACCCCCCGCGAGCTGCCCGCCCCGGACGTGGCGACGTACATCTCTGCGAAGTTCGAACGGTCGTCGGCCTGGCCGTGCGAAGGCGAGGTCGTCCTGGCCGCCCCGGCCGCGCACGTCGCCCGCTGGATCCGCGGCTCGGGCGTGGTCGAGTCGCTAGGCCCGTCCCGGTGCCGGGTGCGGCTGGGCTCGTGGTCCTGGGCGGGACTCGCGGCGACCGTCGGGATGTTCGACGTGGAGCTGGAGATCGTCGGGCCGCCGGAGCTACGGGCGGCCGCCGCGGAACTGGCCCGCCGGTACGCCGCCGCCTGCGCCTGATCTGTGCGTGATCACTGCCTGTGGGTGATGCCAGCGCATGGCGGCATGCTGGGTCGGTGACTTTCGTTGTGGGGCAGACTGGCGTCGTCGTACCGGTGCCGGCCGCCGACCCGCTCGTGTCGCGGTGGCGGGACCGCTTCGACCCGGCGGCCGCGTCCGGCGTACCGCCGCACGTCACCATCGTCTACCCGTTCGTCCCCGTCGACGTGCTCACCGCGGACGACCTGGCCGACCTGCGAGCCCTCGCGGCCGCTCGAGCCCGGTTCACCGTGAGCTTCCGGTCCTGCGCTCGGTTTCCCGGCGTGCTGTACCTCGAGCCGAGCCCCGACGGCCCGTTCCGGCAGCTCACCGCCGACCTGGTCACACGCTGGCCGGAGGCCCCGCCGTACGGCGGTGTGTTCCCCGACGTCGTCCCGCACCTGACGGTCACCGACGGCGCCCGGGAGGAGGACTCCCGGGAAGCGGAGCAGGCGATCACCGCCGGGCTGCCCCTCACCTGTGCCGTCGACCGGCTGGAGCTGGTGGTCTTCGACGGCGAGCGCTGGGCGGGACAGGCGAGCTTCCCGCTCGGCCGCTAGCAGGGCTCACGCCTCGGCCTGGGTCACCTCGATGCGCAGGTTGGGGAAGTTCAGCGCCGGGCCGGTCGTCGGGCCGGTGAAGACCAGGTCGACGTTGTTCACCAACCAGCGCATGGTGGCCGTGAGCGGATCGGTCGGTGCTTCGTCGCGGCCGAGCGCCACGGTCCAACCACCGGCCAGGCAGGCGACACCCAAGCCCGCCGAGGTCCGGAACAGCCGGCCGATCTGCTCCGGGGTCTGCACCGGTTGTCTCGTCTGCTGGGCGAGTTGGGTGGCGCAGTCCTCGGTCGCGAAGGCGGTGCGCAGCAGCCCCGCTGTTGCCCCCGGATCGGGTACGCCGCCGAACCACGCCAGCTTCAGAGTGAAGGTCGTCATCACGTCGACGGCATAGTCGATCCCGGTGGCGACCGTGGCGCGGGCGTCGGGAGACAGCCGCAGGGTCGCCTTGCGGTTGGGCAGGATGCCCAGCCGCAGCCCGAGGCCCGGGGCGAGGAGCAGGCGCGTGCGCCCTTCGTTCACCTCAGCCGGGCGCAGCGGCACCGCGGACACCAGGTCGAGAACCGCTTGCAGGGCGGGATCGGCGGTCCCGGTCGGCTCGACGCTCCATCGAGTCGGGATGTCGGCAGCGACGATCGAGCCGCGATCTCCCACCACGGCCAGCTCTGGTGCACCGTCCCGGACTCCGACGCAGGCCCCGACCACGAGGGCCTCGGAGGTCTCGACAGTGATCCGGTTCGCGGCCAGATCGCCCTGGCAGACCGGAGCCACGGCGCCGACGGATTCGGCGAGCACCCGGTCGAGCAGTCCGCGGGACAGGGTGGCCAGCCGGTCGACGTCGACCCGGAACCCGGCGTACATGCCGGCTTGCTGCACCGTCCCCGTGAGCCGGGCCGGGTCGCCGCCGTACGTCGAGCGGACCGGCAACCACCGGTCCTGCCCGGGCTCGAAGCGGCCGAGCAGGACCGCTTCCGGCGACTGTCCCTTCGGTGGCGTGGCCAGGCTGAGGGTCCCGCCGGCGGCGAAACTCGTTCCCCGGAGCACGATCTCGTACGCCGGCCCGCTGAACTCCAGCCCCTCGGGTGGGTCGGCGGACGGGTCGACGGGACTCGCCGTCACGAGTCCCGGTTGGGATACGGCGCCGGGCGGGAGGGTCAGCGTCGAGCCGCTCTCCAGGTCGAACGTCGTCTCGCGGTCGGGGGTGACGGCCGTGCCCGACACGGCCCCAGAGCCGCTGACCGACATGTCGCAGGCGGTCAGCAGGGCGGTGAGGGCGAGGGCCACGACGAGTGGTCGTCGTGCCGGCGTGTGCGGCTTGGCCAACCCCGTCCCCCGTCAGCGTGGCGAAAGGGCATCGTACGGCGACGCCGTGCGATCAGGCGTCGTGGCGGTCCAGCAGGGCCGCGGCGTAGCGGGCAACCGAACGGTTGTAGCGCGGGAGGTAGCCCGCGATCGCCTGGAGGGCGCAGGCCAGCCCTTCCCGTTCGCGGCCGAGGTCGGCGAGGACGAGGGCGCGGAAGGTGGCGACCGCGGCGTCGAGGTCGTCGGTGGTGCGCCGCGACTCCTCCTCCAGCAGCCGCAGGGCCGCCTCCGGCTCGCCGAGATTGCGCCGCGAGCTGGCCAGCTGGATGACCGCGCGACGACGGCGGGGGCCTTGCAGACTGTTGGCGAGCGCCTGCTCGTAGAGCGGTACGGCGAGGTCGGGGTGCCCGGTCGAGTCGTAGGCGCCCGCCCGCTCGAACAGGCCGACCGGGTGGTCTGCGGGCAGCTGACCGGTCAGGTCGAGCACTGCGGCCAGGAACTCGTCCTCCGGCAGGTCGTCGATGCTGGCCAGGACCACGGACAGCCGGTCTTCCCACTGTGCGTCGGGTGTATCCATGCCGCCCAGTATCGGGGCGCCGAGTCTCTCGGTCCCTCGCTCAGCGCAGTCCGGGACCGACGGTCTCCCACGCCTGCGTGATCAGCTCGCGCAGTGCGTCGTCGAACTGCTCGCGCTCGCGCAGGGTGAGTCGATGCATGACGACCTTCTTCGAGGTCGGGAAGGTCGTGCGCAACATCGGATGCGTGGCCTCCCGCTGCAGCTCGACTCCGATCTCGAGGTAGTGGCTCTTGATGTAGCCGGAGGTGAAGATGCGCTTGCGCGCGCACGCGCTCCTCGGTGTCAGGGAGGCTGCGACCGAAGTCGCGGTAGACCGTGAGGAGGGCCAGGTCGTCATCGGACAGACCGCCGGTCAGCGCTTCCCAGGTCGACTCCACTATGTCGTTGTCTCGGCGTGCGATCTAGTTCTGGACCA
>JACCSC010000113.1 GCA_013813215.1 Geodermatophilaceae bacterium
ATCGAGGCCCGCCGTGGCGATCCCGTCGGTGAGCAGGACCAGCTCGCGGCGACGGGCCCGGGCCGCACCTGCCTGCCGCAGGCCGGTGCGCAGGGCCAGCGCCAGATCTGTCGTCCCGCCGCCGCGCAGGGTCAGCAACGCACCGACCAGGTCCGCGGTCGAGGCGATGCTCCGCACCGGCCGGAGCACGACCGCGGTGGACCAGAAGGCCACGACCGCGAGTTCGTCGTCGGGCCGCATCCGCGCCGCGATCGCGGCCGCTGTGACCAGCGCGGTGGCGATCCGCCGCCCGGCCACCGATCCCGAGGCGTCCACCAGCAGGACGTACGCCGTCGCCGGGCTGCGCCACGCGCGGACCCGGACATCGTCCGCGCGCAGCCGTGGATGCTGGTCCAGCCGGGACAGCGTCGCGTCGAGATCGAGGTCTACCCCGGCGTACGGATCGTCAACTGTCGTCAGCCGCGACGCCCCGGTCCGGTCGCCGTCCACCGCATGGGGCGGGCGGATCACCAGGCGCCGGGCCAATTGCCGCGCCGCCAGCCGGATCGAGGCGTCGGTCGCTTTGGCCAGATCGACCAGGAGCTCGAGCGTGTCGTCGAGGTCGTGACCGGCAGCCCGCTCGAGGGCGTCGGTGTCCAGCTCGCCGGGCTCGGGTGAGAACCGGTCCAGCTGCGGATGCCGGTACTCCAGCTCGGCCCGGTTCATCGTCCGGGCACCGTGCTCGCGCAGCAGCGCCTCGACCTCGGCGGGGTCCTCGACCGCCCGCTGCGGGGTGAGCCACGGGTTGGGTGGCGGCCCGGGCAGGTCCAGGACCTCCCCGGGCGTCACCGTTTTCCCGGCTCCGCCTGCCCCCAGATCTCCTCGATGATCTCGTCGACCGAGCGGGGACAGCCCTCCTGGACGGTCACCTTCCCGGACAGTGCCGTACGCGCGGCGTCCAGGCCGGTCGCCTCCGACGGTTCAGCTTCAGCGCGGACCGCGGCCAACTCCGCGGCGACCAGGACGGTGTCGATGGCGCCGCGCACGGACGAGCCGATCCGCAGGTCGCGGTGGGTCCGGGTCAGCCGGACCGCCCGGACCGCACGGTGCACGAGGTCGTCGGGTCCGGCGGTCACCCGGGCCACGATGGCGCGTTCGACCTCCTCGTCCTGGTAGCCGAGGGCCACCCGGCACGACCTGTCGTAGAGCGCGGGGGTGATCCGCGCGGTGCCGACGGCGTCGTACGGGTTCATGGCCGCGATCAGCCGGAACGACGAAGCGGCCGGTACGACGCCGTAGCGCGGGATGTGGATCTCCCGCTCCGACAGCACTCCGAGCAGGACGTTGAGCGTCTCCTCGGGGACGCGGTTGAGCTCCTCGACGTACAGCAGCGCACCCTCGGTCATGGCGCGGCACAGCGGACCCAGCACGAAGTTGTCCGGCCGGTAGTCCTCGGTCAACACCCGCGACGGGTCGTGGTGGCCCACCAGCCGGGCCGGGGTCAGTTCAGCGTTGCCCTCGACGAGGACCAAGCCGACCCCGGCGCCGCCGGCCAGGGCGCGCAACATCGTCGTCTTACCGGTGCCGGGCGGTCCCTCGAGCAGGAGGTTCCGCCCAGCCGCCAGCGCGGCGGCGACGACCTCGGTCTCCCGCTCCCGACCGACGAGGTGGCCGCGAGCGGCCACCACCATCGGCCCGGCGGCCAAGACCATTGACCGAGCGGGCCGCCCGGCGGTCAGAAGACGATCACGCCACGCAGGTTGGTGCCTGCGTGCATGTCCTTGTAGCCCTGGGCCACCTCGTCGAGGGTGTACGTCCGGGTCACCAGCTCGTCGAGCTTGAGCTTGCCGTCGGTGTAGAGCTGCAGCATCCGGGGGATGTCCTTGCTCGGGCTGGACGCGCCGAAGAGCGACCCCTGCAGCCGCTTCTGGAACAACGTCAGCTGAGCGATGGAGATCGGCAGGGGATCACCCGAGGCGATGTTGCCCAGGCCGGTCACGACGCAGGTCCCTGCCTTGCGGATGGCGTTGAAGGCCTGCCCGACGTGCTCGGCGGTGGTGACACCCACGGTGACGATCGCGGAGTCCGCACCCTGGCCGTTGGTGAAGCTCTGGGCGAGTTCGGTGGCCTCCTCCATCGTCTCGACCGCGTGCGTGGCACCGAGTTCCATGGCCTTCTCGCGTTTGAACGGCAGCGGGTCGACGGCGATGATGTTGCTCGCGCCGGCGTGGGCGGCGCCCTGCACGGCGTTGATCCCGATCCCGCCGACGCCCATCACGATCACGGTCTCGCCGGGCTGCACGTTGGCCGAGTTGACCGCCGAACCCCATCCCGTGCCCACCCCGCAGCCGACCAGGCAAGCCTTGTCCAAGGGCAGATCCTTGCTGATCTTCACCGTCGAATCGATGGCCACTGTCGTGTACTCGGAGAACGTGGAGATGCCACACATCTGGCCCACCGGGGCGCCGTCCAGGCTCATCCGGAAGCTCGTCGGGTCGTCCCAGCGCGCGCCGCCGAGCAGCCCGGCACCGAGGTCGCAGAGGTTCTGCATCCCGGAGGCGCACCAGCGGCACCGCCCGCAGCCCGGCAGGAACGAGAAGACGACGTGATCGCCCTCCTCGAATCCGGGGGTGTTCGGCCCGACCTGCTCGATCACGCCGGAACCCTCGTGGCCGCCGCAGAACGGGTACACGCCGACCGGGATGTCACCGGTGGCGATGTGGTCGTCGGAGTGGCACAACCCGGAGGCGGCCAGCTTGACCATCAGCTCGCCATGCCGTGGCTCCTCGAGGTCGAGGTCTACTACTTCGTACTCACCTGGGGCAGATCGGATGACGGCACCGCGAGTCTTCATATTTTCCTCCGGATCACGGGATCAGTTGCATGCACCCGCGACCGTATGGCGCTGGTGGTTCAGCGTCCATAGCTCGGACCGCCAGCTCACCTGCGGAGTCGGCGGCGCTACGTTGTGGGCGTGAGCGCACCGGTCAACCTCGCTGCTGTCGCCGCGGACCTGTCCGACCTGTGGAACCCCCGGGTCGTTGGTCGGATCAACGAGATGCTGGTCAAGGTGGCCCGGATCGAGGGCGAGTTCGTCTGGCACCAGCACGACGACACCGACGAGCTGTTCCTCGTGCTCTCCGGAGAGCTGACCATCGCGCTGCCCGAGGCGGAGGTGAGCCTGGGCGTCGGCGACTGCTACGTCGTACCGCGCGGGGTGCGGCACCGACCGTCGGCCACACCGGGTACGACGATCGCGTTGCTCGAGCCCGCGGGTGTGGTGAATACCGGCGAGGCGGGGGGCGACCGGACGGCCGCCGTGGACCAGGCGATCTGAGCGCGGGCGGTAGACACTGCGCTCATGGGCGCATCGACAGACTTCCTGGCCGCACGTGACTTCCTGCTGTCGGTCCGCGAGGACTACGACCGGGCGGTCGCAGAGTTCCGCTGGCCGGAGCTGACCGAGTTCAACTGGGCCCTGGACCACTTCGACGCGCTGCCCACC
>JACCSC010000146.1 GCA_013813215.1 Geodermatophilaceae bacterium
CGCTGGCCTTCAAGTACCCGCCGGAGGAGGTGAACACGAAGCTGCTCGACATCAGGGTGAACGTCGGGCGGACCGGCCGGGTGACGCCGTACGGCGTGATGGAGCCGGTGAAGGTCAGCGGTTCGACGGTCTCCCAGGCCACGCTGCACAACCAGTCCGAGGTGGCCCGCAAGGGCGTGCTGATCGGCGACACGGTGGTCCTGCGCAAGGCCGGTGACGTGATCCCGGAGATCGTCGGTCCCGTGGTCGTGCTGCGCGACGGCAGCGAGCGGCCGTTCGTGATGCCGACGGAGTGCCCGTCGTGCGGGACGGCGCTGGCGCCCGAGCGGGAGGCCGACGCGGACATCCGCTGCCCGAACGCCAGGTCCTGCCCGGCACAGCTGCGCGAGCGGCTGTTCCACGTCGCCGGGCGCGGAGCGTTCGACATCGAGGTGCTGGGCTGGCAGGCGGCAGACGCGCTGCTGGAGTGCGGGCTGGTGACCGACGAGGGCGACCTGTTCCACGTGGACGCGGCCGGGCTGGCCGGCTGCCCGTTCTTCACGCGCAAGGACGGCGACCTGACCGCGAACGCGACGAGGCTGTTGCAGATCCTGGAGTCGGTCAAGCAGCGCTCGCTGTGGCGGGTGCTCGTCGCGCTGTCCATCCGGCACGTCGGCCCGACCGCCGCGCAGGCGCTGGCCCGCGAGCTTCGCTCGATGGACCGCATCTCCTCGGCCTCGGAGGAGGACATCGCCGCTGTCGAGGGGGTGGGCCCGACGATCGCCCGGGCGGTGGCCGAGTGGTTCGCCGTCGACTGGCACCGAGCTGTGGTCGACAAGTGGCAGGCGGCCGGGGTGCGGATGGTGGAGGACGGCGGAACCGGTGGGACTCGACTCCTGGCGGGGGTCACGGTGGTGATCACCGGGTCGCTGCGGGACTACAGCCGGGATTCCGCGACCGAGGCGGTGCAGAACGCCGGCGGCAAGGTCAGCGGCTCGGTCTCGAAGAAGACGTCCTTCCTGGTCGCCGGGGAGAACCCGGCGTCGAAGTACGACAAGGCGGTCTCGCTCGGGGTTCCCATCCTGGACGACGCCGGGTTCGACGTGCTGCTGGCCTCGGGCGCCGAGGCGGCCGCGGAAGTGGCACAGGACCGGACGCGGCACCGGCGTGAGGCTGTTCGTCACCGCCCACCGCGGGGACACGTCGACGGAGCCGGAGCACACGCTCGCGGCGTATGAGGCGGCCGTCGCCAAGGGATGTGACGCGGTCGAGATCTGCGTCCGGCTCTCGGCGGACGGGGTGGCCGTGGTGCGTCGGTGGGCCTATCTGGACGACGACACCAACCTCCCGGGGACCGGTCCACCAGCGATCGTGGGCCGAGCTGGCGGCCGCTCGAGTGGGGCCGGCGGGTCGCCCGCTGTCCCGGCTGGTCGATGTGGTCGCGGCCCTGGACGGCCGGACAGACCTGGAGATCCAGCTGAAGTCGACGGAGCCGGAACTGGTCGACGCGGTGATCGCTGCGCTCGACGCGGCCGACGTCGATCGTGTTCAGCTGACCGGGAGCCACGCGGCCCTGCTCGCCCGAGCGGCCGGGTCGGGTCCCGACCTCGTCCGCTGCCTGCTGATCCAGCCGACCCCGCCGTGGGCCGGCCTCGACCTGGTCGTGCACGATGCCGTCCAGCGGGCCCGGCTCGCCCGGGCCGATGCGGTGCACCTGAGGCCCGATCAGATCACGCCGACGGTGCTCGAAGTCCTCGACCGAGCTTCACTGTCGGTGCACATCTGGGACGCCAACGACCCGGCCGAGGTCGTGGGACTGATCCGGTCGGGGTTGAACCGGTTCTGTACCGACGACCTTGATGCCTTGCTCGCCTTGCGCGACGCGTTCGGGTAGCGGTCAGTGACTCCAGACCCTTCCTGCGCCTGCCGCCGGCGCAGAACGGAACCCTCAGTACCCTCCGTCAGGTGGCCGCGTTCCTGCTCACCTGGAACCCGGAGGCGGGCGGCTGGTCTGCGACGGAGTACGACGCCGTGGTCGAGGCGAGCGCCGCCGGGGCGCCCGTCCGTGGCCGCTGGGGGGTCGGCATCCGGCGCTCGGGGATCGCGGCGGGCGATCGCGCGTTCCTGCTCCGGCAGCGGCGAGAGCGCGGCATCGTCGCGAGTGGATGGTTCGAGTCCGAGATCTACGCCGCACCGCACTGGCGCGGTGGGGCACGGCCGCCGACGACGTACGCCGACATCGTGCTCGACGTCCTCGTCGCGGTCCGCGACCGCCTGCCCGTCCCCGAGCTGCAGCAGGTGGTCCCCGGCGTCTCATGGAACTACCTCCAGGGCTCCGGGGTGCGAGCCCACGCACCCAGCGAGGAGAAACTGGAACGGGCCTGGACCGCTCACCTCCGGGGACTGCCCGGGCGCCGTTCGAGGTACGGCGGCGCGGCCCGGTGATCTCGGCTGGCCGCTCCGACTGAGGACTATGGCCAGGCTCGACCTGCGGTGCGCAGGAGTTCATCGGCCAACCTGCGCCAGCCGGCCGCGTGCAGCTTGCAGGCATGCTTGGCGAGCTTGACCAGTGCGGCCCGTCGGTACCAGGCCAGTGCCAGCGGGTCGAGGACATCGCCCGCGCTTGTCACCAGCGCGTCCACTGCCTCGACCTCGACCTCGACCGCGCCCGCTGACCGCGCCGGCTGCTGTCCGGCGTAGCGCCGCAGGCTGGCCAGGAACGCGCCGGCGTCGAGTTCTACTGGCCCGTGCCGCGGCTCGTCCCAGTCGAGGACGCCCGGCCCGTCCCCGAGCTCGAGCAGGTGATTCACCGAGAAGCTGCCGTGCAGCAGTCCCGGCCGCCCGCGCGGTGGCGGGTCATCCTGGAGCCGGTGGATCAGTGCGACGGCCCGTTCTCCCAGGGTCGGGTCGGCGTTCGTGATCGCCTCGCACCACCGGGCCAGGTCGCTCAGCATCGGGACCGCACCGTAGGAGTCGAGGCCCCCGGGACCGACTGTCGCGGTCGCCGCCAGCCACTGTGCCGCCAGTGCGCCCACCCGCGCGCCCCGGCCGCCGGCGAGTAGTTCGACGGCGGGCTCGCCGGCCAGCCACTCCAGCACCAGGCACGCGAGCCGGCCGTCATAGCCGGCCAGCACGGTGACGCTCGGCCCTCGCGGCTGTGTGAGTCCGGCGGCCGCCAAGCGGGTGAGGGTGGCGGCGCGGTCCGCCGGGTCCCGCCGGAAGGCCTTGATCGCCCACCGCCCGTCCCCGGTCTGGACCTCGAGGACGCAGCGGGACCCCGGATGGTGGCGCAGGACGCGAACGGACCGCACGCTCGCCCGGACACCGCACTCGGCCAGCACGGCCTGCACCCCGCGCTCGTGCGCCGCGACGAGGGCCGGGAGGACGGGGTCAGCCGGCAGCATGGGCGAGTCGGAGCGATCGATCGATGACGGCGACGTCGAAGGCCACGAGGGAACCGGGGTCCGGCCGGTAGTGGTCGGCGGCCGCGGTCTGCTCCAAGTCGTGGCCGTGCAGGATCCCGACCAGCATCCGGTTGATCCGTCGGTGTCCGACGATCAGGACGGTGGCGTCCGTGCCGAGTTCGGCGGCCAGCCGCTGGACGAAGTGCTCGCCGCGCCGCCACGCGTCTCGCAGGCTCTCGCCGCCCGGGACCGGCATCGTGAGGTGACGACGACGGAGGGGCAGCTTGACCTCGGCGCGGGAGGATCCGGACAGGGTGCCGAAGTCGAACTCGAGCAGGTCGTCGTCGAGCCGCACGCCAAGGCCGCGCGACCGGGCCAGCGGAGCCGACGTTTCCCGGGCCCGGGCCAAGGGGCTGGCGTAGATCACGTCGATGCGCTGATCAGCCAGGGCATCCCGTAGGTGCAGCGCCTGGACCCGGCCTACCTCGTCGAGGGGGATGTCCTCCCGGCCGAGTCGCCGACCCTCGACGTTCCAGCGGGTCTGTCCGTGTCGCGCGAGCAGGACCCGCCCGTGCGCACGGATGTCGCCCATCGCTCGACGATAACGATCCGTCGCTTTCTTGACTCATTCCAGATCATGGGGGAGGGTCGGGGCGTGGTTACAGATGCCGACGGCACGG
>JACCSC010000149.1 GCA_013813215.1 Geodermatophilaceae bacterium
TCGGCGTCCCGTCGGGTACCGGCAGCCGGCGGACGATGTTCGACTCCGCGCGCACATCGCAGGGCAGGTGCTGATGACGCAGCCAGACGTAGCGCTGACCACGCAGCAAGGCGGCGGTCTTCTCGACGGCCATAATGCGATCACCCCCGGCAGAACATCTCCTATCGCCACCCGCCGCGGCAAGCAGAAACCGGCTCTCCGGAAATGGCAGGAAGTGGACGGCACGAATGTGCCAGCGGACGAATCTTGACCGCGGTAGTCCTCATGCGTGAATCTGCTTTCTGGCCGGCACCGGCCGAATATCGACAATGCCCGCTGACGACACGGTGGTCATAACGCGCATGGACATCCCGAGCGACTTCCAGGACATCCTGCGCCGGCACCTGCCGTTCTCCGACGCCGGTGAGCTGGGCGAGGACGACGACCTGTCCGATCTCGGTCTCGACTCGATGGGACTCGTGGCGCTGATGGCCGACATCGAGGACTCCTACGACGTCGAGCTGCCCGACGAGTTCGTCGCGGAGACCACGTTCGCGACGGTCGGCTCGCTGTGGCGCGCCGTGCTCGAGCTGCCCGCCGAATGGCAGGACGCGAGGCTCGCGGGATGAGTAGCGCCGACGTCCTCCTCGCCGCGGAGGCGCAGATGCACAGCGCCGGCCCACTCCTCGCCGGGCGGCTACCCGAGCTTCTCGACAACGGCCATCCCGACCGCGCGGTGGTGACGTTCCGGGACCGGACGGTGACCTACCGAGAGCTCTCGGGGATGGTCAGCGCGGCGGCGGCCGGCTTGTGCCGCCTCGGTGTGCGACCGGGCGAGCGGGTCGCGGTCTACCTGGACAAGCGGATCGAGACGGTGGCCGTGCTGTTCGCGGTCTCCGCCGCCGGCGCCGTGCTCGTCCCGGTGAACCCGGTGGCCCGCCCGCGTCAGCTCGCGTACGTCGTCGAGGACTGCTCGGCCGCCGTGCTCGTCACGACCCCCGAGCGGCTGGCCGCCGTGGACGCCACGGGGGCCGCCCTGCTGTCGCTGCGTCACGTCGTGGTCGTCGGCGGTCCGAGCCGATCGACTCGGCAGGACGTGACGACCTGGGACGAGCTGTGCCGCCCCGGCCCGCCGCGCCCCGAGCCGCCGGGGCCGGCCGCTGACGAGATCGCCGCGATCTTCTACACCTCCGGTAGCACGGGTGGCCCGAAGGGCGTCGTCGTGACGCACGGCAATCTGCTGACCGGTGCCTGGAGCGTCGCGGGCTACCTGGAGCACACCGCCGAGGACGTCGTGCTGGCGGTGCTGCCGCTGAGCTTCGACGCCGGGTTCAGCCAGCTGACCACGGCGTTCGCCGTCGGCGCCCACGTCGTGCTGGTCAACTATTTGCTGCCCCGCGAGGTGGTCCGCCTGTGCGAGCGGCACGCGGTCACCGCGCTGACCTGCGTTCCGCCGCTGTGGTGGCAACTGGCCGAGCAGGCCTGGCCGCCGGCGGCGACGTGCCACCTGCGGTACTTCGCCAGCACCGGCGGCCGGATGCCAGCCCCGGTCCTGGACCGGTTGCGCGCAGTGTTCCCGGCCGCCGCGCCGTACCTCATGTACGGGCTCACCGAGGCCTTCCGTTCCACCTACCTCGACCCCGCCCAGGTGGACCGGCGGCCGGAGTCCATCGGCCGGGCCATCCCGGGGGCAGAGGTGCTCGTCGTGCGTCCCGACGGGTCGCCCTGCGCGCCCGGTGAGCCCGGCGAGCTGGTGCACCGGGGGCCGCTGGTCGCCCTGGGCTACTGGAACGACCCGGAGCGCACCCGGCAGCGCTTCCGCCCGTACCCGCCGGGAGGCGAGCTCGCGGTGTGGTCGGGGGACACGGTCTACCGTGACGCCGAGGGCTACCTGTACTTCGTCGGCCGGGCCGACGACATGATCAAGACCTCTGGATACCGGGTGAGCCCGAGCGAGATCGAGGACGCGGCCTACGCCTCCGGGCTGGTCGGGGAGGCGGTGGCCTTCGGCGTACCGGACGACGTCCTCGGACAGCACATCGTGCTCGCGGTGGCCGGCCTCGGCGGGCAGCCGTGCGACACCGACCGGCTCGCGGCCACCCTGCGCCGTGACCTGCCGGCCTACCAGGTGCCGCGGCGGCTGGTCGGTCTGGCCGGGCTGCCGCGCTCCGCCAACGGCAAGTTCGACCGGGCCGCCCTGAGCCTGCAGGTGGCAGGCGGAGTGTGACCGGCCGGCTCGCCCTGGGCGGGTACGACCTGCACCGGCTGGCGGCCCGCGTGGGCAGTACGCCGTTCTTCGTCTACGACCGCGCCGCGGTCGGCGCGCGGGTGGCCGAGGTCCGGGCAGCGCTGCCCCCTACCGTGGAGCTGAGCTACGCGGTCAAAGCCAACCCGATGCCCGCGCTGCTGCATCACCTGCGCGGTCTGGTCGACGGCTTCGACGTCGCTTCGGGGCAGGAACTCCGGCACGTGCTCGACACCGGCGTGGCGGCGCAGCGGGTGAGCTTCGCCGGTCCCGGCAAGTCCGATGCTGAGCTCGGCCAGGCCGTGGCCGCCGGGGTCACCGTGGAGTTGGAGTCCGAGCGCGAACTCGGCCGGGTGCTCGCGGCCAGCGACACCGTCGGCCTCGCGGCGCGGGTCGCGATCCGGGT
>JACCSC010000162.1 GCA_013813215.1 Geodermatophilaceae bacterium
ACTTCGACCACCTCACGTAGCGCGGCGTACGGCGGCGTTCATCGGTGAGCGCCGAGCTTGTCAGCTCCACTCCGGCGGCAGGGCCAGCCCCCAAAGTTCCGCCACCGATCGCGCCGCGAGCCGGTGCCCCGGTTGGCTTGCCGTGAAGGGGACGCACGTGCGCTACGTCCACTGGCGCCCGGTCGTACAACGCCCAGCACGGCAGACGGTGCTGCTGGCCGGACGGAACGCGCGGACCACCGCCCTTACGGCCGTCCACGTCGACGGCACTCTGCGCTGGCAGCGGCGACTGGTCGGATCAACTGGCGGCGGGTTTGCCGCCGGTCGCAGTCTCTTGGTCGACCAGTCGACCGGCAACCTGTTCCTCAGCGGCCCGGACTCCTACGACCAGGGGGAGCCAGAGCAGTTCACCACCATCGCCCTGGCCCCGCAGGGCCGACAGCGATGGTCGACCAGCAGCACGGCGCCGCAAGGCAGCGGCTTCGCCGCCGGCCCCGGCGTTCTAGACCCCGCGACCGGCCGGCTGTCTGTGGCCGCCAACAACCAGATTGTGGGCGCCGACGAACGTGTGACCTACCGCGCGGCCCTGTTCACGTACGAACCACAAGGCCAGGTCCGGGCGTCTTCGCTCTTCGCTGGAGTGCGGGAGTCCTTCACCGAAACGGTGTCGCTAGACCCACGTCTCGGGTAGGTCTACGTGGCCGGCCGCTACCTGCCCGCCGACCCTGCCAGCAACACCGACTATCTCACCCTGGCACTCCGCGCGGCCCGCTAGCCAGCCGCCCACCGTGACCCTTCCGGCTGCCTTACGCGACGGCGTCGCGTCGAAGTCCCGCGCGCGAACCGAGGTCGGGCTGGCCTGAGGGTGCATCGACGACGCTGGCGCTTCGAGGCCTGTGCGACTCCGCCTGCAGTGGTCCCGAACCGTCCAGGAAGCCGAAGGCACTCCATCGGCGAAAATGGCCCAGGTCGCAGCGACGCCGAGTACGTCGCGCTCACCCAGCTCCAGGCCGACGCGTTCATCACGCTCGATACCGAGCTCGCTCGCGCTGTGCAGGATCTGGTCACGGTGGCGCCAATCGACGCGCTGTCCTGATCGACTCGACTGCGGGGTCCCGACCGCGTCGGTCACCGGCCCACGGCGGTCCAGGGCGCCGTTGGTGACAACTCCCGTCCGGCGGACGATTCTGGAGGCGTGACGCAGACCCGTGGCTGGGCGACGTCGTCGGAGCGGCGCTGGGCGGGGATGACGACCGGCTACTTCCGCTCCGTCGGCGGCGGTCGGCCGACCCGCACCGGTACGCACCAGATCGGTATCTCCTTCGGCGCGCACCGCGGCATGGTGCGCGAGGTGGCCGGCCGCGGCGAACGGGTCGACGCCCCCGTGGGCGCGGTTTACGTCACCGTCGCCCACCCGATCACGTGGTCGGAGGTGGCCGAACCGGTCGAGGCGCTGGAGGTCTACCCCGACCCGGACCTCGTCCGGCAGTGCGGCGGCGATCCCGAACGGGTCGAGGCCAGCCTCGGCCGGCCCGATCCGGTGGTGTTCGGCCTGGCCAGTCGGCTGCGGGCCGCGCACCTCGGCAGTGCGCCGCTGGACGAGCTGGGAGGGGCCGAGCTGGCGCAGCGGGTGTCCGCACACCTGATCGCCGTCCACGACCGCCACCGGGCGCCTCAGCGTTCGCCCGGACGGCTGGACGCCCGGGTGCTGCGTCGGGTGGTCGAGGCGATCCGCAGCGACCCGGCGCACCCGCCGTCCCTGGCCGCGCTGGCGCGGGTGGCGGCGTTGAGCCCTTTCCACCTGACCCGGCGCTTCACCGCGACCACCGGGCTGACGCCGCACGGCTACCTCACCGCCGTCCGGCTGCAGACCGCCCTCGGCCTGCTGACCCGGTCCGCAGCGTCGGTGCCGGACGTCGCGCTGGCCGTCGGCTACACCAACGTCGGGCACTTCCGGCGCCTGTTTCGCCGGCAGTACGGCGCGCACCCTGGGCAGCTGGCCGCCGAACTGCGCACGATCGGACCCTCCCGGGCGGCCTGAACGCTGCCAGCCTCGGGGGATGAGCACGATGCGTCCCTTCGCCCTGCCCACGCCGTACGGCCTGCTGGCCGCGCACGTCCACCGTCCCGACGACGACCTCGTCACCCCGCAGCCGGCCGTAATCGTCACCGGCTCGTGGCTGACGGTCAAGGAGCAGATGCCCGACCGGTACGCCGCCGCCCTGGCTGCCCGCGGTTTTACCGCCGTCACCTTCGACTTCTCCGGCTTCGGGCAGAGTCCCGGCGCCCCGAGGCAGGCCGAGCTGCCGATGCAGAAGGCCGGTGAGATCGCCGCCGCCGTCCGCGCTGTCACCAGCCTGTCCTTCGTGCACCCGCAGGTCGGGGTGCTGGCGGTGTGCGCCAGCGCCCAGTATGCGCTGCGAGCCATCGCCGACGGCGCGCCGATCGCCGCCTTGGCCTGCGTGGCCGGCTGGTTCCACGACGCCGTGACCGTGGCCCCGCTGTACGGCGGGCCGGATGGGGTAGCCGACCGCTTGGCCCGGGCCGAGCGGGCGCTGGCGGCCTACCAGGCCGACGGCACCGTGCTCACCGTCCCCGCCTACGCCGAGGGCGACGACCTGGCCGGCATGTCCCTTCCGCTGCCGTACTACGGCCAGGCCGACCGCGGGGCGGTACCGGAGTGGCGCAACGAGATGGCCGAGCTGAGCTGGGCGGCATGGTTGACCTTCGACGGGATGCGGGTGGCCGAACAGGTCGCGGCGCCGACCCTGCTGGTGCACGCCGACGATTGCGTCCTGCCGGACAACGTCCGGGCGCTGGCCGACCGGATGCCGGCCGCGGAGGTGGCGTGGGGCGAGGGCTCCCAGATCGACTTCTACGACCAGCGGGCGCAGGTGGACTTCGCCGTTGCGGCCGCCGAGGCGCATTTCGGCCGCCACCTGGAGGTACCGGCGTGACCGGGTGCGACGCCCCGACCGCCGCGGAGCGGGCGGCCGCCACCGACACCCTGACCGGGCTGCTGCACGCCCTGGACGCCCTGGACTGGGCCGGGGCCCGGGTCTACCTGGCCGACCGGCTGCGGACGGACTACACCGAGCTGTTCGGGGGAGAGCCGGCCGAGCAGACCGGGGACGAGCTGATCGCTCAGTGGCAGGGGCTCCTTCCCGGGTTCACCGCCACCCAGCACCTGGTCGGGCCGGCGCTGGTGCAGCGGCGCGCCGACGGTCTGCGGTTGGAGACCCACGTCGCCGGCCAGCACGTCGTGGCCGACGCCCCCGGCGGTCAGGTGTGGGCGGTGTACGGCAACTACCTGGTCACCCTGTTGCCGGCCGGTGCCCGATACGTCATCACTGACCTTGTGCTGCAGCTGCACTTCGTGAACGGCAACACCGATCTGCCACTCCTGGCTGCGGAGCGGGCGACGAGTGACCCCCGGACCCCGCGGGCAGGCTGACGGGCCGGCCATCGGCGGGCCGCGAGCCGCAGCCGACATGGCCGCTGGCCGATGGTGCGCCACAGTCGTGGCCGTGGGTATCGAACCGCTGCGCACGGTTCGAAACCACCTGAGCGCCGTCGTCGACGGCGTGGACGACCAGCACGAACGCGTCGTCGTCATCCGCAACGGCCGCGCCGTTGCCGTGCTCATCAGCCCGGAGGATCTCGCTCAGCTGGAAGGAGGCCATCGACGTTCTCAGCGACACAGACGCCGTGGCGGACATCCGGGAGGCCGACACGGCGTACGCCCGGGGGATGGTCTCCGAGCAGTTGAGAAAGTACGCCGACTACGCGCGCGACGGCGCCATCGGACTACGAACTCCTCCCGACGACACCTGCGCAATGGGCGATCGCGGCGAAGCTGCCCGAAGCTGTCACCGTCGCGGTGATCGACGTTCTGACCACGGCCTTGATCCAGGATCCACTCCGCCCGCGGCGGGACCTATCGCGTCCTGTAGCGCATCAACCACGACCCGCGAGAGGTGGTCGTACTGCGAATCGAGCACCGAAGCTACCGGCCGCCATGAGGACCGCGACTCCCCCGGGATGCGCCCGCCGTTAGCACTCGTACGTGGCTACGTAACGGCAAGTATGGGTTCGCAGAGAACTCCACTGGCCATCCGAACTCGGCAACCAGGCCGCCAATGGCGCCTTCTGCCCTCGCCTCTCGCTTGGAGCGGGTGACGAGAATCGAACTCGCACTGTCAGCTTGGGAACCTGCCTCCGCGAAGGTCGCCTAGCCTCTGACCTGCGGTTTTGCTACCGTGAAAGGCGTTCGTGGGCTAAACGTGGGCTAAGTATGGGTCTCCAGAGGCCCCTACCAGCCCACGTGGGACAGCAGGAGTGCGCACATGACAGCGATTGAGGTTGGTCGGCCGAAGACCGCGCGACGGCGTCGGCGGGGTGCGTTCGGCACCGTCGAGAAGCTCCCGTCGGGTCGCTACCGCGCCCGGTGGCAGGACCCGGGCGGCCGCCGGGAGACGGCGCAGCAGACATTCGCCTCGATCGGCAGTGCCCGGGCCTTTCTGGCCACACCGTGCAGACCGACATTCTGCGTCGCACCTACAAGGCACCGCGGCAGAGCGCGACCACGCTCGGCGAGTACGGCGGGGCGTGGATCCAGGCCCGGCCCCGGCTAAAGGATTCCACGCGACACCAGTACGGCATCGACTTCCGGCTGCACATCGCGCCGCACCTCGGCGGGTTGCTGCTGGACAAGATCGACCCCGCCATCGTCCGGGCCTGGCACTCGACCCTGTCCGCTGACCTCCGCGCCGGCCTGGCCACCCCGACGCTCAACGCCAGCCGGGCCGGGCGACGCGACGGCACCGCCACGGTGGCCCGGTGCTACCGGCTGCTGCGCACCATCCTGCAGACCGCGGTGGACGACGAGTTGCTCGTCCGCAATCCGTGCCGGATCGTCGGCGCCAGCGACACCCGGTCGGGGGAACGCCCGACCCTGAGCGTCGCCGACATGGCGGTGCTGGCCAAGGCCGTCCCGCCGCACTACCGGGCGCTGGTCATC
>JACCSC010000174.1 GCA_013813215.1 Geodermatophilaceae bacterium
CATCGCGGCAACTGCGTTGCGCGAGCTCCCGGCGTACCTGATCGGCGTCCGCTGCCCGCTCGACGTGGTCATGCGGCGGCGGGACGCCGACCGCACCGGGGTCTACGCGCAGACGCCGCCGGGCGGAGGGATCCCGGAGCCGGTGCTGCGGTGGCAGCACGCGGTCCACGTGCCGGGTGTCTACGACCTGGAGGTCAACACGTCTCTGTCGACCCCCGAGGAGTGCGCCGGCGCGATCCTGACCCGGCTCACCGCCGGGCCGGGAGTCGCGTTCGCCCAGCTGTCACACCCGCCGCGCGCCGGAACGCCCGTTCCGCCCCGAGCAGCTCGCTGACAGCCTTGCCGTCGCACCCAGGTCACCCCAGGCGGTCGTACATCGTGTCGATCTCGCGGCGAATCTCCTCGTCACTGCCGATGTCCGAGCACGGAGCGGTCCGGAAGGCTTCAGTGCTTGCGCCCGGGTCATCGTCGTCGACGGGAGGTAGCGGTCGATGGCCTCGGGGATGGCCGCCCCCACCGGGCGCTGCGTCTGCTCGGCGAGACGCTCCAGTTGGGCGTAGCGGTCCTCATCGAGCAGCACCTGCGTTCTGCGCGTCAAACATGCCCATGCCCATGCGGTAGGCGCACGCCTTGGCCGGTCGGCCGCTGATTTCACCTACGGCGAGTGGTAAACCCGGGCGCGATGGTCGATATCGAGGATGTCGACGCGGTAGTGCTTCTCGTCGATGCGGTAGACGATCCGGTATGTGCCCCGCCGCGCGCCCTGACAACCTGCGAAAGGCCCGAACAGTGGCTTGCCCACGCGATGGGGGTTGTCGGCCAGCGGCCCGGCGCAGAACTCCAGCACCGCCGCGGCCACCGACTCTGGCAACCGCTCACTGATCGCCCGGCGCGCCGCAGCATGGAACCGCAACTCGTAGGCGAAAGTGCTGGACCCCTCGGTCGTCACCCGCCGGTCGCGCGCCGTCGGGCCAGATCGGCGCGCGCGGTGGCCAAATCGACCCCCGGCTCCCCCCTGGCGATCGCCGCGAGGCTGTCCTCGATCCGCTCGACGACCGCTGTGTCGCCGAGAATTTCCAGGGTCATCTCCAGACCTTCCAGGTCGTCTATCGACAGCAACACGGCCTCCGGCTCGCCGTTACGAGTCAGCGTGATCCGCTCGTGCTGCTGGCGGACCCGGCGGGCCAACTCGGACAGGCGTGCCTTCGCCTCGGACAGTGGCACGGGCGTGGCGGCAGATGTCATGGTCCAAAGTCTAATCGACGCAGGTCTGTTTCCTGACCAACTTGAGGAGTTCAGAATCGTACCGGCGTCAGCCCCCGCTGTGGTCCAGCTCCGCGCCGAACGGAACGGCCCGCGATGACGGGTCGACGAGCCAGCCCTCGGGGAGTACGACGGCCCGCTCGCCCGTGGTCCGCCCCCGTACCTGGCCCAGTACCGAGGCCGGGTAGGGCTGGTCCGGCAGTTCGGTCAGCCGGTCGGCCAGCTCCCCCAACGACGAGACCTGGGCCAGCGCCGCCCGCGTGGGGCCGCCGACCGCGAAGCCCTTGAGGTACCACGCGATGTGCTTGCGGAAGTCCCGGATCCCCCGGTCGTCGCCCAGGTGATCGCCGAGCAGCGACGCGTGGCGCAGCATGACGGCGCAGACCACCCGCAACGACGGCAGCAGCCGTGACGCCGTACCGGCGAAGGCCGCGGACAGATCGGCGAACAGCCACGGTCGGCCGAGGCACCCGCGACCCACGACCACGCCGTCGCAACCTGTCTCGGCCACCATCCGCAGTGCGTCCGAGGCCTCCCAGATGTCCCCGTTGCCGAGCACCGGGATGTCGACGGCCTCCTTGAGGGCCGCGATCGCCGACCAGTCCGCTGTCCCGCCGTACAGCTGGGCCGCAGTCCGCCCGTGCAGGGCCAGCGCCGCCACCCCCTCGTCGGCCGCGATCCGCCCGGCGTCGAGATGGGTGATGTGATCGGAGGAGATCCCGATCCGCATCTTCATGGTCACCGGCACCCGACCGTCGGCCGCCCGCACCGCGGAACGCAGGATGTCTCGCAACAGCCCCCGCCGGTAGGGCAGCGCCGCCCCCCCGCCGCGCCGGGTCACCTTGGGCACGGGACAGCCGAAGTTCAGGTCGACGTGGTCGGCCCCGTGCTCGTCGACGAGCATGCGGACCGCCTCGCCGACGACCCGAGGGTCGACGCCGTACAGCTGCACCGAACGGGGCGACTCCCCGGCCGCGAACCGCACCATCCGCAGGGTCCGCTCGTTGCGCTCGACCAGCGCCCGGCTGGTGATCATCTCGCAGACGAACAGGCCTCCGCCGTACTCCCGGCACAGCTGCCGGAACGGCGGGTTGGTGATGCCGGCCATCGGAGCGAGCACGACCGGCGAGGCCAGCTCCAGCGACCCGAGCCGCAGCGGTCGGGCCGCGATCAGAGCAACCACGTCAGCACCTCCTCGTCCGTATCGCCGGTCGTGCTCCATTCCACCTGCAGCACAGTCTGGGTACGCGGCAGCACGAAGTAGCTGTGCCCACCGACGCCCTGCCCAGGCCGGAGCGGTTCGTGCCGGAAGCGCGGGTACGCCGTGAGCGTCGCCGTCGCCCGGTGGTAGCGACTGCCGGCGGCGTCGACCAGCGCCAAGCCGACGTCGGGCGGGGCGGAGTAGTCCGCGGTGCCCAGGTTGGTCAGCTCCAGGCCCACGATCACGACCCGCTGCGCGCTCGGCACGCCGATGCCTTCGGCCACGAAGAACTCGTCCGCCGGGTCCAGCAGCCACAGCACCCGCACTGCGACCGGGCAGCCGTCGGCTCCGGTCCCCTCCAGGGTGTCGCCGAGCCGCCCGGACACGGCCGGCTCAGACGCCGACCAGGCGCGTGGCCAGGTAGCCGTCGAGCTGGTCCATGCCGACCCGCTCCTGGGCCATCGTGTCGCGCTCGCGCACGGTGACCGCCCGGTCGTCGGGGGTGTCGAAGTCGACGGTCACGCAGTACGGCGTACCGACCTCGTCCTGCCGCCGGTAGCGCCGCCCGATCGCGCCCGCGTCGTCGAAGTCGACGTTCCAGTGGCGACGCAAAGCCGCCGCCAGGTCGCGGGCCACCGGGCTCAGGTCGGCGTTGCGGGACAGCGGAAGTACGGCGGCCTTGAACGGCGCCAACCGAGGGTCGAGCTTGAGCACCGTCCGCTTGTCCATGCCGCCCTTGGCGTTTGGGGCCTCGTCCTCGACATAGGCGTCGACCAGGAAGGCCATCATCGGCCGCCCCACGCCGGCCGCGGGCTCGACGACGTACGGCGTCCAGCGCTCGCCCTTCTCCTGGTCGAAGTAGGTCAGGTCGGCGCCTGAATGCTTGGCGTGGGTCTTGAGGTCGAAGTCGGTGCGGTTGGCGATCCCCTCCAGCTCGTCGAACTGCTTGGCCCCCAGCCGGAACCGGTACTCGATGTCCACGGTGCGCTTGGAGTAGTGCGACAGCTTGGCCTGCGGGTGCTCGTACAGGCGCAGGTTGTCTGGGTCGATGCCGAGGTCGGTGAACCAGCCCATCCGCTCGCCGATCCAGTACTCGTGCCACTGCTCGTCGGTGCCGGGCTCGACGAAGAACTCCATCTCCATCTGCTCGAACTCGCGGGTACGGAAGATGAAGTTGCCCGGCGTCACCTCGTTACGGAAGCTCTTGCCGATCTGGCCGATGCCGAACGGCGGCTTGCGACGAGCGGAGTTCAGCACGTTGGCGAAGTTGATGAAGATGCCCTGTGCGGTCTCGGGGCGCAGGTAGGCCAACCCTTCGTCGGTCTCGACCGGGCCGAGGTGGGTCTTGAGCAGGCCGTTGAACATGCGGGGATCGGTGAAGGCGCCTCGCGTGCCGCAGTTGCTGCAGGCGACGTCGGCGAGGTCGACCGTATCCGGGTCGTCGATGCCCTTCCTGGCCGCATGTGCCTCCTGCAGGTGATCGGCACGAAAACGCTTGTGGCAGCTCTGACACTCCACCAGGGGGTCGACGAACGCGTCCAGGTGCCCAGAGGCCTCCCACACCTTGGTCGGCAGGATCACCGACGAGTCCAGCCCGACCACGTCGTCGCGGGCCTGGACCATCGAGCGCCACCACTGCCGCTTGACATTCTCCTTGAGCTCGACACCGAGCGGCCCGTAGTCCCACGCTGACTTGGTTCCACCGTAGATCTCGCCGCACGGAAACACGAAGCCCCGGCGCTTGCAGAGGCTGACGACAGTGTCCACTGACTCGGCGGCCACGAGATCCTCCATCCGGCTGGGTGTCGGCGGCGGCACGTCGGCGA
>JACCSC010000202.1 GCA_013813215.1 Geodermatophilaceae bacterium
GCTCGGTCTCGGGTTGCGCGAGGGCCGCGGGCGGGGCCGGCGGCCCGGTGGGCGAAGGCGCCCAGGTCACGTGGTAGGCCGGGTGCAGCGTCGTACCACCACCTTCGACGACGCCCCGGTACAGGCCCAGCCAATCCGGTCCCGCGTCCTCGGCGATCGTGATCCCGTCGGCCGCGAGCATCAGCGGCCCGGCCGGCCACTCGACCAACCGGTCCACGGTGAACGCCGCTGTGCTGCCGGACAGCTCCAGGCCCTCGGCCCAGGCCGTCACCTCGCCGTACAGGAAGACCGCGATGCCGTCCTCGGTCGCGGCCAGGGTGCCGAACCCAGGTGCCTGCTCGTTCTGGGCGAGCCAGCCGGTGAGGCGGCGAGCCAGCGCCCGCCCGGGCGAGCGCGGAGCCACCCCGGTCACGTCCCGGCAGAGCTGCAGCAGGGCCGGTACAGCCTCCTCGGCGCGGGCGTCGCCCCGGCGGATGACCAGCAGGACACCGGGGAACCTGGCCACCACGTGCGCCCCCGTGGTCACAGTGGCGCGGAGCTGATCGAAGGCAGGGACCGGGGAGCTCATACTGGCGCCTCCGCGGCGGAAGGTACGTCGGCGCTCATATCAGTCGACCCCCCAGGAAGCGCCACCGCACGAACGGGATGCGCATCGGCCCGTTCACGATGAGCCAGACCACGATCCACACGGTGAGGAAGTGCAACAGGAAGGAGCCGAACCCAACGTCCGGCCCGACGTCGGTGGTCTTGATCAGGATCCAGATGAGCAGACCCTCGTTCACCACCGTGACCAGGCCGAGGAACGTGGGCCAGTCCTTCTCCCAGCGGAACTGCTGGATGAAGTGATACAGCAACTCCCAGAGCACGCCCAGCCCGATCGCCAGCAGCAGGATCTGGAACGTCGCCCGGTACGACGCCGACAGCGGCGCTCCGTCCGGGAGCAGCGGGGTGATGAGCAGCGTCCACAGTCCACCGACGACCGCGAGCACGGCAATCCGGGTCTGGATCCGCCCGTTCAGGGTCGGGACCAAAGTCAGCTCCTCAGATCGGCCGGTGGCGTGCCCACAGCCACCATTGCTTGATGGACCGGCCCACGCCGAGCCGCTGGCAGAAGCCGAGAGCGGCCAGGTCGTCGACGATCTCCAGGGCCGCGATCTGCAGGCCGAGGAAAGTGTCGACACCCGGGAAGTAGCCGCCGAGGGTGGCGCTGCCGGAGGCGTAGAGCCGGCCGTTGCCGCTACGGGTGCCGCGCAGCTCGAACGTGCGTTGCACGTCGAGCCGGCCGACCGGGTTGCGACCGGCACCGCTGTGGTCCAACAGGTCGGCCAGTAGCCGGTGCTCGCGGATATCGGCCTCCAGCCCGGTGCAGTCGATGACGAAGTCGGCGGTCGCCTGGACGAAGCCCTGGGCCGCCTTGACGTTGGCCACCACGTTCTGCCCCTGGCCGGGCAGCATCTCGGTGACCTCGCCGGTCAGCGTCTGGTACCAACCCTCGGCCCGGCCCCGCTTGAGCTGGGACTGCCAGAGCCGGCGTACCGGGGTGTTCGTTCCGCCCATCAGCTTGTACTCGGTGGCCCGCTCGGCGCCCTCGAGCTTGCGCATCTTGGCCTTGAGCTGTCCGCCCCACACCGACTTCGGGTAGTTGAAGCCCTGGTAGGCCCAGCCGTCACCGCCCTTGCGGCGCATGAAGATGTTCGGGCCGTGCGCACTGGTGACGTAGGTCCGGAAGATGTGCAGCACCCGGGTCTGTAGCCGGTAGCGGTCGCGGTCGTCGATCAGCCGCTGCAGCACCCGGGAGGCGACGATGCCTCCACCGCGGATGATGACCGTGCCGGGCCGGCGGGCGAGTTGCTCGTAGACGTGCTCGTGCGGCTCGTAGGCGTTGACCACCCGGCCGGGGTCGCGGTATTGCTCGCGGAAGCGCTGCAGGTCCGGCAGTAGCTTCAGGCCCGGGTAGCCGACCGCGACGTGGACGAACTGGCTGCGGTAGGCGATCCGGCGGGTCGGGGCCGCACCGGCCGGCGGGGTGAGGATCGTGAAGTAGCCCCCGCCGTAGCGCCGCCGGACCATCCGCACCTGGCCCTTGCGGACGCACTGGGCGTAGCCGATCCGGTGGTACTCACGCTCCATCGACTCGAACGCCTGCCCGGCCTTCGGTGTGTAGTAGTCGCGCAGGAACGGCTCGGTCAGGACGCTCCACAGCGGGTCGAAGAACCCCTTGACCGACTTGGCGGCGAAGGCCTCGCGTACGGCGTAGCTGGGGAACCCCCAGATGTTGTCCGGCGTGGAGGCCGAATCTGAGCGCAGCCGCTCCCGGCGCGGGATCTGCGACACCCGGGTGAGGTACTCGTAGCTCGACCAGGGGACCTCGAGGTTGGTCAGGACGGTGATGGCCGAGGCCGGGACGCCGCAGATCCGCAGGTAGTCGGTGGTGACGAACGAGCCGATGCCACCGCCGATGGTGACGAACGGCGTGTCCACGATCGGGATGCCGGCCTGCTGCAGCATCTCGTCGGTCCAGACGTGGGTGTCGATCAGGAACTGGTTGAGGTCGCCGAGCTGCGGCGTGGGACGGAAGTCCGGTTCGGCCGGATCCATCGACCCCGGCAGCACGATGTTGTCGGTGCTCACCCTGTCCGCCCTCCCGGCCTTTGCTCGTCCGGAGGATAAAGACACGCCGACTACGCGCTGTCAAGGCACGCCCTGACCTGCTGAAATCTCAGCCGCCTCAGGAAGGCGAACGGGTGGCGAAGAACGCCCAGATCACCTGCGTCGCCTGCAGTCCGGAGTCGTGCTCGCCGAACCCCGCGTCCCCTGCTCCGCCCGGCCACGAGTGCCCCATCTCGGCGACGGTGTACACCTCGACCGCGCTGCCGCCGGCGCACTCCGCCACGCTGCGCTGGACTGCCGCGGCCGACGGGACCTCGGTCTCCGTCACCTCGGCACAGCCGGCGCCGAGCCGCCACAGCTCCAGCCCGGCGATGCAATCCGCGTAGCCGGGATCGGTCCCGCCGGCTAAGCATCAGGTGCCGTCGCATCGGTCCGACGCTAGCCAACCACGAGCCCGATCCGTGCTCGCCGAGACTGAACAATTGTCCACCGTGCCCGGATGGTCGGGATCCGTGCCCGCAGGTCCGCCACGATTGTGCGCGCAGCGGCTGCCACCACCCGGACACGACCGATCAGGCTCGCCCGCCGCCAGTGCTCGCTGGCCCTGCATCAACGATGCAGGGGTCTGCGCATCATGATGTACTAGCCTTAGGCGATGAGGACCACTGTCACGCTCGACAAGGATGTCGCCGCTGCGGTGCAGCAACTCCAGAGGGACCGGCTCATCGGTCTGAGTGCGGCTGTGAACGAGCTGGCCCGCGCCGGGCTGGCGGCGTCCACCCAACGCAAACGCTTCGTGCAGCGCAGCGTGGCCATGGGTGCTGGTCTCGACGTCTCCAACGTGGCCGAGGCGCTGGAACTGCTCGAGGGTCCCGGACACCGCTGATGCTCGTCGACGCCAACCTCTTGCTGTACGCCGTCGACGAGAGCAGCAGTCATCATGACGCTGCCGCGGCCTGGCTCGAGTCATCGCTCAATGGCTCGCGGCGGGTCGGGTTGCCGTGGCAGACGCTGGCAGCGTTCATACGGATCAGCACCAACCCACGGGCGCGGGAGCGCCCCCTGGATCCGGGCGCGGCCGTCGGCTTCGTTCACGAGTGGCTGGATGCGGACATGACGTGGACGCCGTCGGGGGGTCCGGGCTACGCCGGCGTGTTCCTGGGTCTCATCGAGAAGTACCAGGTACGGGGCAATCTGATCAGCGACGCTCAGCTCGCCGCGCTCGCGATCGAGCACGGCCTCACCGTCTATTCGGCCGACACAGACTTCGCACGATTCACCGAGGTGACCTGGGTCGACCCGGTCGCCGGCTGAGACGGTCGGGGTCGGCTCAGCCGGTGATCTGGACCGACGGGCGGCGGTCAGCCGGCGATGGACACGTTGCCCTTGAGCACGTTGCGCGCGATGGACTGGCGCTGGATCTCGTCGGTGCCCTCGTAGATCCGCAGGAGTCGAAGCTCCCGGTACCAGCGCTCGATCGGGAGCTCGCGGGTGTAGCCCATGCCGCCGTGGATCTGCAGGACCCGGTCGACGATCTCGTTCGCCTTGACCCCGGCGTACAGCTTGGCCATCGACGACGCGTGCCGGTTGTCCATACCGGATTCCAACAGCCAGGCCGCCTTCAGGGTCAGCAGCTTCATGGCCTCGATCTCGACCGCGGAGTCGGCGATCATCCACTGGATGGCCTGCCGCTGGCTCAGCAGCTGGCCGAAGGTGCTGCGCGTATTGGCGTAGTCCGCGCCCATCTGCAGCAGCCGTTCGCACGACCCGACCGCGCGGGCCGGCAGCGTAAAGCGGCCGGCGTTGATCCATTTCATGGCCAGCGTGAAGCCCTGCCCCACCTCGCCGAGGACGTTCTCCTCCGGTACGACGACGTTGTCGAAGACGAGCGCGGCCGGTCCCCACTCGCCCATGGTGTCGATCGGCTCGGACTTCCAGCCCATGTCCCGGTCGACCAGGAAGCAGGTGACGCCACCGTCGGCCCCGCGCTGCTTGTCCGTCACCGCGAAGACCATCACGAAGTCGGCGTCGCTGCCGCGGGTGATGAACGTCTTCTCCCCGTTGATCACGTAGGCGTCGCCCTCCTTGCGGGCCGACGTCGTGATCGCCTTGGCGTCGGAACCGGCGCCCGGCTCGGTGATGGCGAAGCAGGACTTGCGCTTACCCTCCAGCAACGGCAAGAGGTAGCGCTGCTTCTGGTCCTCGGTGCCCTCATAGAGGATGTTGTCGGCGAAGCCGCCGAAGCCGAACGGCACGAAGGTCCGGCCGAGTTCGATGAGCACGACGGCCGTCATCACCGGCCCGAGTGCCATCCCGCCGTACTCCTCGGGGGTGTTGACCCCCCAGAAACCGGCCTTGGCCGCCTTGTCCTGGAGCTGCCTGAGCTGCTCAGGCGACACCCCCGGCCGCCCGGCCCGCTCGTTGCGCAGGCACTCGGTCTCCAGCGGCATCACCTCGCGCTGGACGAACGTGCGCACGGTGTCCCGTACGGCGAGATGTTCCTCGCTGAGCCCGAAATCCATTCCCGCAGGATGGCACAGTGAACCGATGGTCGACGGGTCACGGCTGGGCATCCTGCGCTGGCAACTGCACTGGGCGTGGTCGCTCACCGACTACCACCTCGGCGCGCTGACCGACGAGTTGTGCCGCTGGGAACCGGCGCCGGGGTCCTGGACGGTGCGCCGCGGTCAGGACGGGCGCTGGTGGCCGGACTGGGCCGAACCGGAGCCGGATCCCGCACCGGGCGTCAGCGTCGGTTGGGTCACCTGGCACCTGGGCTGGTGGTGGTCGGCTGCTCTGGATCACGCGCAGGGCCGTACGCCGCCGCCCCGCGAGCAGGTCGCCTGGCCCGGCGACGCCGCGGCTGCGGTGGCCTGGATCACCGGGATCCACGAGCGCTGGCGGGATCTGCTGGCTGGCCTGTCCGAGCCCGACCTCGACGGGGTGGTCCGGTTCCCCTGGCCCGAACCCCGCCCGCTCGGGATCATGGCGGCCTGGGTGAACGGCGAGCTGACGAAGAACGCCAGCGAGATCGGCCTCCTCCGGCACCTGTGGCAAGCCGCCGGCCGACCGGCCGGCTGACCGGCCCGGCAGCGATCGGCGCGGTGGCGCCCGGCTCAAGCCGGTCGCGCGGCCTGCCGGGCCAGCGCCCGCAGGCGGTGCT
>JACCSC010000220.1 GCA_013813215.1 Geodermatophilaceae bacterium
CGGTGCGACACTCGGCGCATGGAGCTATCGCTGTACGAGTCCGCGCACGAGGACTTCCGCGACATGGTCCGCGACTTCGTCGCCAAGGAGGTCACGCCGCACCACGAGCAATGGGAACGCGAAGGCGTCGTCGACCGCGGCGTCTGGCTGGCCGCCGGCAAGCAGGGCCTGTTGGGAATGGACCTGCCGGAGCAGTACGGCGGGGGCGGCGTACGCGACTTCCGCTACAACGCGGTCGTCGCCGAAGAACTGCTGCGGGCCGGCGCCACGGGGCCCGGATTCTTCCTGCACAACGACATCGTCGCGCCGTACCTGCGGGATCTGGCCACCGACGAGCAGCAGGCCCGCTGGCTGCCGGGGTTCTGCTCGGGGGAGACGATCAGCGCGATCGCGATGACCGAGCCGGGGGCCGGCAGCGACCTGCAGGGCATCGCCACCTCGGCCCGCCGCGACGGGGACGACTTCGTCGTCAACGGCTCCAAGACGTTCATCACCAACGGGATCCTGTCCGACCTGGTGATCGTCGCGGTCAAGACCAACCCGGATGCGCCGGGTTCGCGGGGGCTCAGCCTGCTGGTCGTCGAGCGGGGGACGCCGGGCTTCGAGCGCGGCCGCAACCTGGACAAGGTGGGCATGAAGGCGCAGGACACCGCGGAGTTGTTCTTCGACGACGCGCGGGTGCCCGTCGCGAACCTGCTGGGCGAGCTGAACGGCGGCTTCGGCCATCTCGTGGACAAGTTGCCCCAGGAGCGGTTGTCCATCGCCGTGGCCGCGGTCGCCGCCGCGGAGACGATGCTGGACATGACCCTGGAGTACGTGAAGCAGCGTCGCGCGTTCGGAACAGCGATCGGCAGCTTCCAGTACAACCGCTTCATCCTCGCCGAACTCGCGACGAAGGTTCAGGTCGCCCGCGTCTTCGTGAACACGTGCATCGGCGAACTGAACGCCGGACGGCTCACCGCGACCGACGCGGCGATGGCGAAGTGGTGGACCACAGACCTGCAGAACGCCGTCGCCGACTCCTGCCTCCAGCTGCACGGCGGCTACGGGTACATGACCGAGTACCCCATCTCCAAGGCGTGGCGGGACGGCCGTGTGCAGTCGATCTACGGCGGTACGAACGAGATCATGAAGGAGATCATCGGACGTTCGCTCGGTGTCTGAGTCGCTGCCCGTATTGCTGCGAGCGCCGGCGGTCCAGCGCCGGACGCTGCTCGTGCTGTCGGCGAGCCAGGTCATCGGCGGCGTCGGGCAGGCGATCGGGATCGCGGTCGGAAGCCTGCTCGCCGCGCAGATCGCAGGGACGGCCGCCGTGGCGGGCCTGGCCTCCACGTCGTCGGTCCTGGGGGCGGCGCTGCTCGCGGTACCCGTGGCGCGGATCATGTCCTCGTCGGGTCGACGGGCCGGCCTCATCGTGGGGTACGTCGCCGCGCTGCTGGGCGCTGCGGTGGTGGTGGCCGCAGCCTTCGCCGACTCCCTGGCGCTGATGCTGGTCGGGATGTTCCTGTTCGGTGGCGGCACCACTGCCGGCTTCCAGGCCCGCTTCGCGGCCACCGACCTCGCCGAGCCGCACCGTCGCGGTCAGGCGCTGTCCCTCGTCGTGTGGGCGACGACCATCGGCGCCGTACTGGGCCCGAACCTCTCCCAGCCGTCCGGCGCACTGGGCGAGGCGCTCGGTCTGGCCCGGCTGAGCGGACCGTTCCTGATCTCCGCCGTCCTATTCGCGCTGGCGGCGCTGTTCGTCGCGGTCCTGCTGCGTCCCGACCCGCTGCTGCTCTCGCGTGAGTTGAGCGCCGAGACCTGGGAACCGACCGCGCAGCGGGCTTCGGTACGGCGCTCGCTGTCGGCCATCGTGTCGACCCCGGACGGCCGGCTGGGCCTGCTCGCGGTCGTCGTCTCGCACTCGGTCATGGTGGCGGTGATGGTGCTGTCGCCGATTCATCTGGGCCACGGCGGTGCGACGCTGACGGTGATCGGGGTGGTGATCAGCATGCACATCGCGGGCATGTTCGCCCTGAGTCCGCTCGTGGGCTGGCTGGCCGACCGGGTGGGACGTCGGCGTACGGTCCTGGTCGGTGCCGTCGTCCTCGCCGTGGCCCTGGCGATCGCCGGTACGGCGCCGGCTGACCGCTCAGGCCAGGTCGCGGTCGGGTTGTTCCTGTTGGGTCTGGGCTGGTCGTTCGGGCTGATCGCCGGCTCCACTCTGGTCACCGAGTCCGTCCCCGCTGCCATCCGCCCGCAGGCGCAGGGGGCCAGCGACCTCACGATGGGGCTGTGCGCCGCCTTGGCCGGAGCGCTGGCCGGTCCGGTTCTCGACCTGGCCGGTTACGCCGGACTCAACCTGGTGGCCGGCGTCATCGTCGTACCGCTGTTCCTCGTGGCGTTGCGCGCTGTGGTCAGTCCCGGTCGCGGTACTGCCGGATGAGCAGGACCAACGCGACGATCAGGGCCAGCGCGATCCCGACCTCGAAGAAGAGCGCGTAACCGTCGGACACCGGTCCACCGTACGGCGGTGCGGCGGCTGTTGCCGACGCGCGCGAGTTCCGCCGACTAGCCTCGCTCCGGTGCGGCTGACCATGTTCTGGGAGCAGATGGAGTCCCGCTTCGGCTCCCGGCAGGCCGACACCATCGCCCGCGACCAGGTCATGCGCCAGCTCGACGGGCAGACGGTGGTGCAGGCCCTGGCCGCCGGCTGGAGTGCCCAGGCGGTGTGGCTCGCGGTGTGCGAGGCGTACGAGATCCCGCTCGCCGAGCGCTGAGCCGGGGTTCGTTGCGGTCTCGGCGTGTCGCTTCGACTCGAACACCCGTTCGGATAGCCTGTCCACAGGGCAGGCCCGCTGTCCACAGATCGGGGTGGCATCCCCGTTCTGTCGGTGGCTCTCCCTAGCGTCGTGGCATCGCAGCGCTCGACCTGACCGAAAGTGGAGACCATGCCTGGATTGGACCGCGAGAAGTCCCTGGACGTCGCGCTCGCGCAGATCGAGAAGGCCTACGGCAAGGGCGCCGTGATGCGCCTCGGCGACGAGGTGGCCGTGCCGATGCGGGTCATCCCGACCGGCTCGATCGCCCTCGACCTCGCCCTCGGTGTCGGCGGCCTGCCGCGCGGCCGGGTGGTGGAGATATACGGACCGGAAAGTTCGGGTAAGACCACCGTGGCGCTGCACGCGGTCGCCCAGGCGCAGGCAGCCGGCGGGATCGCCGCGTTCATCGACGCCGAGCACGCGCTGGACCCCGACTACGCGCGCGCTCTCGGGGTGGACACCGACGCGCTGCTGGTCTCCCAGCCCGACACCGGTGAGCAGGCGCTGGAGATCATGGACATGCTGATCCGCTCCGGCGCCCTGGACATCATCGTGGTCGACTCCGTCGCCGCGCTGGTGCCGCGGGCGGAGATCGAGGGCGAGATGGGGGACAGCCACGTCGGCCTGCAGGCCCGGTTGATGAGCCAGGCGCTGCGCAAGATCACCGGTGCGCTGAGCAACTCCGGCACGACGGCGATCTTCATCAACCAGCTGCGCGAGAAGATAGGCGTGATGTTCGGAAGTCCCGAAACCACCACCGGTGGGAAGGCGCTCAAGTTCTACGCCTCGATTCGGTTGGATGTTCGGCGGATCGAAACGCTCAAGGACGGCGGGGACGCGGTTGGCAACCGGACCCGCGTCAAGGTCGTCAAGAACAAGTGTCTCGCCGAAGGTTCCCTTGTCTTCGACCCCGTGACCGGACAGACGCATCGGATCGAGGATGTCGTTGCCCAGCGTCGAGCGATCTCCGTTGTCTCGGCGGCCAAGGACAACACGTTGCATGTGCGACCTGTGGTCTCGTGGTTCGACCAGGGGGAGCAAGACGTTGTGGGCCTGCGCTTCGAGGGTGGCACTGGCTTGTGGGTCACTCCCGACCACAAGGTGCTCACGGATCGGGGTTGGCAGCTCGCTGGACAACTCACGCCCGGTGACCGGTTGGCCCGGCCGCGTCATTTCCTCGGGTTCGGTGAGCAAGCCCCGGTTTCGCCTGAGGAGGCCCGACTTCTCGGATACCTCATCGGCGACGGCTACGTCGGGGGGAAGACACCAATGACCTTCATCAATGCCGAGCCGAGCCTGCACGCAGACGTTGCGCACATCGCCAGCGGTCTCGGCTGTCGAGCGAAGCCACAGAGCCCGTCGTCCGTAGCGCTGTCACACCGGCCAGGAGAACGCAACGGCGTCCTCGCTCTGTGCCGGGCTGCCGGTATCTATGGCCACCTGGCGTGGGAGAAGAGCATCCCCTCCTACTTCTTCGACCCGGCGGTGTCGTCGGAGGTCGTCGCCAACTTGCTGTTCGGATTGCTCGAAACCGATGGCCACGTGAGCCTTGAGCAGACTGGAGCAGTCCGGGCAGGCTTCACGACGACCTCCGAGCAACTTGCGCACCAGATCCATTGGTTGCTGTTGCGGTTCGGGGTGGGCAGCACCGTCCGGGAGTATGACCCGACGCAGCGGCGCCCTAGCCTCCTCAACGGGCGGGAGGTCCGGCATCGTCGTCCGGTCTATGAAGTGCGAATCTCCGGCAGCGACAACACTGAAGCATTCGCGGCGGCGCTTCCGCTCTGGGGCCCACGCGGCCGTGTTCTTCGGAAGGCCTTGGACACCCAGGACGGAGCTCGCCGGCGGGGATCGCAAGGGGTCTATCTCTCGCGCGCATGCAGTTCACCTGTCCTGGAGCACCTGCGCATGCGCGGGCTCACTGCGCAGACGGCAGCACAGTTGATCGGGCCGACGGCCGGCAACCCTCGTGGCGGCATGAAGCAGGTCCTGGGGACTCATCGGCTGCGGCGAGACCGGCTTCGGCTGCTGGCCGACGCCCTCAACGACTCCTTCCTGGATCAGGTGTTGTCCGAAGAGGTCCGCTACTCGGTGCTCCGCGAAGTTCTTCCGGTCCGGCGCGCTCGCACTTTCGACATCGAGGTCGAGGACCTCCATACATTCGTCGCGGATGACGTCGTGGTACACAACTGCGCCCCCCCGTTCAAACAAGCGGAGTTCGATATCGTCTATGGCCGGGGAATCAGTCGAGAAGGCTCGCTGATCGACGTAGGTGTGGAGCAGGGCATCGTGCGCAAGTCCGGTGCCTGGTACACCTACGAAGGCGACCAGCTCGGCCAGGGCAAGGAGAACGTCCGGGCGTTCCTGCGCGACAACCCCGACCTCGCCGACGAGATCGAGAAGAAGCTCAAGGAGAAGCTCGGCATCGGCCCGAAGATGGACGCCGACCCCGCCCCGGCCGGGGTACCCGCTCCGGTCAAGGTGGACTTCTGAGGCGGCCTGGCGGTCGGGGCGCAGCCGGCGAGGCAGCCGGTCTGTCGGATTCACCGGATTCGGCGGAGGAGGAGCGGGACGCCCCGGGCGACCCGGAGTCGACGGCCCGGATCATCTGCCTGCGGCTGCTCACGCTCGCCCCGCGGACGCGGGCTCAGCTCGCGCAGGCACTGGAGCGGCGCGGGGTCCCGCCCGCGGCGTCGGAGGCGGTCCTGGACCGCTTCGACGAGGTCGGCTTGATCGACGACGCCGCCTTCTCGCGGGCGTGGGTGGCGTCGCGACATGCCGGGCGCGGGCTGGCCGGGCGTGCGCTGGG
>JACCSC010000221.1 GCA_013813215.1 Geodermatophilaceae bacterium
GCGCCGTCCTGCGCGACAACCCCAACATCGTGCTGCAGGGGACGGCCGGCCCAGACCTGGCCAGTGGCCGGGTGGACAGCCGGGTGCTGACCGTGCTGGCCACCGCGACCGCCGACTTCACCTACACGGTCGAGAGCTTCCCGCGGCGGAACGGCGACCCCGACGTGGGAACGCTGCGCACCGTCCGGCTGTCCGGGATCCAGCCACAGGAGGGATCGGACGAGGAGTCCGCCGGCGTCGCGCTTCGGGACTACTTCCGCTTCCAGCTGGCGCCGTACCGGCCGCTACAGCAGGGATTCGACGAGAGCGTCCTGATCGTGACGTACTCGGCGCCGTCGCCGGTGGGGCTGCTGGGCTGAGCTGCGGCGCCTCCGCGGAGAAGAGCGCGTCGGGTGAGCTACCGGCGCCTCAGCCGTAGCGAGGTGCGTTCTTGGACCGGTGCACCTTAACGCCACGTCGCCCGCGGGCATGCCAGCACGACGTGTGCCAGTGCCGACGATCGGCCGCCTCATCGTCATCGGCCGGCCAGACCACGACGTGCGGTGTGCCCGGGCGGATCTCGTGGTCGCAGCCGGGACAGCGGTAGGGGCGGGGGGAGGAGGCGCCCGTCACCGGGCGAACCTCCCACTCGCTGTCCCCGCGCACTGGCTGTACTCAGGTCGAGTAGACGTGGAAACCGCGGCCGGCCTTGCGACCCAGGTAGCCGGCCGTGACCAGCTGCTCCAGCAGCGGCGCCGGCGCGAACCCCGGCTCGCGGAACTCCTCGTACAGCTGGCGCTGGATGGCCAGGCTGACGTCCAGGCCCACGACGTCGATCAGCTCGAAGGGGCCCATCGGGTAGCCGCAACCCACCTTCATCGCAGAGTCGATGTCGTCGGCGGTGGCGTAGTGCGCCTGCAGCATCTTCACCGCGTCGTTCAGGTACGGGAACAACAAAGCGTTGACGATGAACCCGGAGCGGTCGCCGCACGTGACCGGGTGCTTGCCGAGCTTCTCGCACACCGCGCGCACCGTCGCGGCGACCTCGGGTGCGGTGGACACCGTGGTCACCACCTCCACGAGCCTCATCATCGTGGCGGGGTTGAAGAAGTGCATGCCGACGACATCGGCCGGGCGCGAGGTCGCCACCGCGCACTGGATGATCGGCAGGCTCGAGGTGGTGGTGGCGAGGATCGCGCCCTTGCCCACGATCTCGTCCAGATTGGCGAACAGCGCCTGCTTGACCGACAACTCCTCGACGACGGCCTCGACGACGAGGTCACGGTCGGCCAGATCGTCTAGGCGCGTCGTACCGGTGATCCGGCCCAGCGCGGCGGTCCGGTCCTCGTCGGTGAGCTTGCCCCGCTGCACCGCCTTCTCCAGGCTGCGCTGCAGCGCCTGCTCCACCAAGGTCGCCTTGTCCCGGCTGCGGGCCACGAACAGCACGTCGTAGCCGCCCTTGGCGAATACCTCGATGATCCCGGTCGCCATCGTCCCCGAGCCCACGACCCCGACCTTGCCGACGTCCCGGACCTGCTCCTGCGCCGCACTGGTCTGCGGCGTCAGGTCGTCGGCGACGACCTTCGGTGAGCCCTCGGTCTCGTAGCTGTAGAAGCCGCGCCCGGATTTGCGCCCGAGCCGCCCGGCCGTGACGAGTTGGCGGATGATCGGCGCCGGCGCGTGCAGCCGGTCGCGACCCTGCCGATACATCGTGTCCAGGATCTCGTAGGCAGTGTCGATGCCGATCAGGTCCATCAGGGCCAGCGGCCCCATCGGCAGCCCGCAGCCCAGCTTCATCCCGGCGTCGATGTCCTCGCGGGTGGCGTAGTGCTGCTCGAACATCGACACCGCGTGGTTGAGGTAGCCGAAGAGCAACGCGTTGGCGATGAAGCCTGCCTTGTCGCCCACCGTCACGTCGGTCTTGCCCAGTTGCGCGGCCAGCGCCTCGACGTCTTCCACGACCCCCGGCTCGGTGACGACCGTGCGGATGACCTCCACCAGCTTCATCACCGGAGCCGGGTTGAAGAAGTGCAACCCGATGACCTTGCTCGGCCGGCCGGTGACCACCGACAGTTCGGTGACCGAGAGGGACGACGTGTTCGTGGCGAGGATCGTGTCCGGGGGGCAGACCTCGTCCAACCGGGAGAAGACCTGGCGCTTGAGCTCCATCCGTTCCGGGATGGCCTCGACGACCAGCTCGGCGTTGGCCAGGGCAGCCAGGTCGGTGCTGTACGAGACGCGGTCGAGCAT
>JACCSC010000237.1 GCA_013813215.1 Geodermatophilaceae bacterium
GCGTACGTCGTCGACTGGTCCAGCAGGCCCAACCGGTCACCCGGCACGACGTGCCCGGCCCACCGCGTGCCCGGCCCGCTCTGGCCGTGCCGGACGACGTCGATGTCCAGCTCGGCGGCCTCGGGCCGCACCGCACGCACGGAATAGCTGCGCACGATCGGGCGCACGGCCTCGGGGATCCGACAGACCTCGGGCCACCAGTCGACCGAGGTCGGCAGCACCGGCTCGACCTGCCCCGGAAGGGGCAGGAACAGCCGTAGCCACTGGTCCCCGCCCTCGGGGGCGAACCCGCGCAGACCATCACCGCGCACCGTGATCCGCAGCATCGCGGGGGTGACCTCGCGGACCGCGACCACCTCGACCGGCATCGCCAGCGGAGCGGTCACCGCACGCGTCCGACGCATACGGTCCGTACGGAGAGCAGGAACAGTTCGTCACGGATCCGAGCCAGCAGCTCGTCGTCGAGGTCGGTGAGCCGGCGCAGCGTGTCCTGGTCCTCGGCGACCAGCGCCTCACCGAGCTTGTCGCGGTCCAGGAAGCCGCGCAGCCGCTCGACGACGAGATCCACGGCCGCCGCCGGCAGCGGCGCCGGCCGGTCGAGCAAGAACGAGCGCGTGCTCACGTCGGCCAGGCCGGCCTCGCGGAAGGCGGCCGGCCACCCCATCGGCATCGGCACCGATCCCGGGATGTCGCGGCGCATCGCGGCGAACCAGCGCTCCTGCGCGAGGTCCAGCCGCACCTCGAGCCCCGGCTCACCGACGCCGAGATCCCAGGGCAGGCTCCGCGGCCGCAGACCGCCCTCGCCGAGGGCCAGCAGGCCTCCTGGGGCGAGCCGGGCGGCCAGCTCCCGGAGCGCCGCGAGCTGGTCGGGCAGGTGGTGGACGACCGAGCCGGCCCAGATCAGGTCGGCGCTGCCGGCCTCGACGGGGATCTCGGCGGACAGATCGGCCACCCTGGTCTCGACCGCCGCTTCGCCGACGCGACGCCGCGTCTCCTCGAGCAGGGCAGGCTGCCCGTCCACTGCGATCAGCTTCGGCTGCGGCCCTGCGGCCGCGGCGAGGGCCACGGTCATCCCGCCCGCGCCGCAGCCCAGGTCGACGATCACCCGCTCTTGGCCGCGGACCAGCCACCCGGCGATCTGCGCGTTCACCTCGACTTCGACCTCGTCCGCCCGCCGAAGGGCCTCGAGCATGCCCGCCCAATCCACATCCTCGACGTGCCCTGCGTGGTGACCGTGCACGGTCGCACTCCCATGCATTTTTGACAATGATTGTCGTCTTAGTTGAGAGTAGTTCTCATGACGGCACGAACGCTACTCACCGGCGGCCTGGCCTTGACCCTGCTCGCCGCTGCGTGCGGTGGCCCGGATGAGGCGGCCGACGACGGCCGCGTGCAGGTAGTCGTCGGCTTCTATCCGCTGGAGTATCTGGCCGAGCGGGTCGGTGGAGACCGGGTGCAGGTGAGCTCGCTGGCCCAGCCCGGCGCCGAGCCGCACGATCTGGAACTCCGGCCGCAGCAGATCCAGGAGATGGCCGAGGCCGACCTGGTGCTCTACCTCGGGTCGTTCCAACCCGCGGTGGACGACGCGGTGGCCGAGAACGCGCCGGAGCACTCGTTGGACGTCCTCGGCGCGACCGAGGCGGTCGACGGCTATACCGAACTCGGCGGCGACGAGGAGGCAGGGCTCGACCCGCACGTCTGGCTGGACCCGACGGCGTACGCCGACCTGGCCGAGGCCGTTGCCGACCGGATGGCGGAGGCCGACCCGGAGCACGCCGATGCCTACGCCGCCAACGGCGCCGCGCTGGTCGCGGATCTCACCGCGCTGGACGAGGAGTTCAGCACCGGCCTGGCCGACTGCGAACGCAGCGAGATCGTCACCACCCACAACGCTTTCGGCTACCTGGCCCTCCGCTACGGTCTGGAACAGGTCGCGATCGCGGGGTTGTCGCCGGAGGACGAGCCGTCGCCGCAGGACGTCGACTCGGCCCGTTCCTTCGCCGAGCAGAACGGTGTGACGACGATCTTCTACGAGGAGGCGGTCAGTCCGGAGTACGCCGAGACGGTGGCCGACCAGGTAGGAGCGGACACCGCGGTGCTCTCGCCGTTGGAGGTCGTGGACGAGGGCGAGGACTACCTTTCGGCGATGCGACAGAACCTGGGAGCGTTGACGGAGGCGCTCGGCTGCCCATGAACACCGTGGTCGATGTGGCGCGGGTCTCGGTCACACTGGACGGCCGGAGCATCCTGGACGACGTCTCGCTGCGCCTGGCCACCGGTGAGGCGGTCAGCCTGCTGGGCGCGAACGGGTCCGGGAAGTCCACCCTGGTACGCGCCATCGTCGGCCTCGTCCCCCTCCGGGCAGGCAGCGTCTCGCTGTTCGGAGCGCCGCTGCCACGTTTCCGGCAGTGGCAGCGGATCGGGTACGTACCCCAGCGGGTGACCGCGGCCAGCGGCGTACCGGCCACGGTCCGGGAGGTCGTGGCCGCGGGGAGGCTGTCCCACCACCGGCCGTTCGGCCGGTTCGGCCGGGCTGACCGAGCGGCGATCGACGCCGCGCTGGAGACCGTCGGGCTGGCACCGTTGCGGGAGGCCAGCGTCGCTCGGCTGTCCGGGGGGCAGCAGCAGCGGGTACTGATCGCGCGGGCCCTGGCCGGTCGGCCGGACCTACTGATCCTGGACGAGCCGATGTCCGGCCTGGACGACGCGACGCAACAGGCCACGACCGAAGCCCTGCGGGACTTGGTGACCGGCGGCACCAGTCTGTTGCTCGTCCTGCACGACCTGGGCTACCTCGACGAGTTGATCGACCGCTGCGTCGTCCTGCACGGCGGACGGGCGGCGGAGGCGACCGGCCGGCACGAGTCGAGCGCGGAGCACCCGCACGAGACCGTCGCGCCGCCGCACGAGTCGGTGTCCCTGCCGGCCACGAGCTTCGGGCTCACTTCATCACCGCTGGACGTTCAAGCCCGCCGATGAGCTACCTGGCCCTGCCGTTCATCCAGAAGGCGCTCATCGCGGCGGTGCTCGTCGGCCTGGCAGCGCCCGCTGTAGGCACGTATCTCGTGCAACGTCGGCTGGCCCTGATGGGCGACGGGCTCGGCCACGTGGCCCTCACCGGAGTGGCCCTCGGTTTCCTGCTGGGCACCTCCCCCGTACTCACCGCCGTGATCGTGGCCGCCCTGGGCGCGACCGTGGTCGAGCTGGTCCGCGCGCAGGGCAAGGCCAGCGGGGACGTCGCCCTGGCGATGCTCTTCTACGGCGGGATCGCCGGTGGCGTCCTGCTGATCAGCCTGGAGCCCGGGGGTAACACCAACCTGCTGATCTACCTGTTCGGCTCGATTCTCACGGTCACCACCGAGGACCTGTACGTCATCGCCGCGCTGGCCGGCGGGGTACTGCTGGTCGCGATCGGACTGCGGCGGCAGCTGTTCTCAGTGTGCCAGGACGAGGAGTTCGCGCGGGTGTCCGGCCTGCCGGTCCAGCTGCTCAACATCATCCTGGCCGTCACGGCCGCGCTGACCGTCACGGTGGCGATGCGGGTGGTCGGGCTGCTCCTGGTCAGCGCCCTGCTCGTCGTCCCGGTTGCAGCCGCGCAGCAGTTGACCCGCGGCTTCGCCGCGACGATGGCGATGGCCATGGCCATCGGCGTGCTCGTCACGGTCGGCGGCGTTGTCATGTCCTACCCGATCGACGTCGGGCCGGGAGCGCTGATCGTCGTCCTGGCCATCGCGGTCTTCGGCCTGACGTCCCTGCTCGCTGTCCTGCGCGGCCGGCTGAGACCGGCCCCGGCGTGACCGCGCTGCGTACAGTGGCCGCCGTGAGTTCCGCGTCGACGGCCGCGCGCCGGCGGGACCCCTACGTCGACGCCGGTGAGCTGCTCAAGGCGCTGTCGGCGCCGGTCCGGCTGGCGATCGTCACCCACCTCAGCGACTGCGGGCCGCTGTGCGTGCACGAGCTCGTCGACCGCCTCGGCGTACCGCAGCCGCTCGTCAGCCAGCACCTGCGGGTGCTCCGTTCGGCCGCGATCGTCGCCGGCGAACGGCGCGGCCGCGAGGTGGCGTACGCGCTGGCCGACGAGCACGTCGCGCACATCGTGGCCGATGCCGTGGCCCACGTGCAGGAGCAGGCGTGAGTACGCCGCTGCGCGCGACTCGTCAACGACACGCGGTGGCGGCCCTGCTCGCCGGACTCGACGACTTCCGCAGCGCCCAGCAGATTCACCACCTGCTCCGGGAGGCCGGCGAGTCGGTCGGCTTGAGCACCGTCTACCGGACGCTCCAGGCGATGGCCGATGCCGGCGACCTCGACGTGCTCAAGACCGAGGACGAGTCGCTCTACCGCAAGTGCAGCACGAGCCACCACCACCACCTGGTGTGCCGGGGGTGCAACCGGACCGAGGAGGTCGACGGCCCGACCGTCGAGCGGTGGGCCGACCGGGTGGCCGCCGAGCACGGCTTCACCGAGATCAGCCACACCCTGGAGATCTTCGGCACCTGCACCGGCTGCCGCGGCTGACTGCGGCTGGGGAGTTTAGACAGAGTCGAGCAATGCGGCGCGGACCAGGGAGATGACCTCCCGTGGGTGGTGCAGGTCGGCGGCGGTCACCAAGATCACACGCCACCCGGCCGCGGACCTCGTATTGCGGGACCGGAGCGGGTAGGCCCGCCAGCACGAGCGTCACCCGCAGTCGCGACTCCTGCGGCGACTCACTGCGCCCATCAGACAACGCGACCGCCCGCTGAACCCTGTCGCTGTTGAGTTGAACTGCGCGCAGGCGCTCGGGATAGACGGCCCCTGCCCGCAACAGTAGGTCCAGACGGACGACGGCCTCGGTCAGGGTGGGAGCCCAGCCCACGACGTCCAGCGCCGTGCGCACCTGCCCGGTCCGCCGGTCTCAACCTCCACTGCCGGCAGGTCAGCCGTGGTATGGATGCTCAATCCGCGTACCGGACCGAAGTGGTGGGCCAACGGGACCAGTACCTCGACCGGTTCGGCCACCTCGATCAGATCTTCTACGCCGGACCACCATGCGGCGCTATGCCCGGCGACGACCGCCGATGCGGGCATGACCAGTCGCGGCAGAGGTGAAGAGCCCGTGATCGAGAGGAATCGTCGCGTCGGCGTACACCCCGTGGTACAGCTTGCGCCATGCCCGCCCCTGCAGCTGACGTGGCGTGAGCAGCCCAGTAGCCACTGCGTACCGGCCCCGGAAGACCTTGCCGACCAGCGCGTCGGGGCGTTTCGTCCGGGCCGGCACCGGGATGAGGATGCCCGGGATGGACAACCGCCGCTGGCGCCATCCACAGGCCTCCGCGTCAGGCCGAGCCGAAGCGGCGCTGCCGTCCGGCGTACGCCGCGCACGCCGACCACAGGTGCCGCCGGTCGAAGTCCGGCCAGAGCGTGTCGAGAAAGGCCAGTTCGGCGTACGCCGCCTGCCAGATCAAGAAATTGCTCGTCCGCTGCTCCCCCGACGAGCGGATCAGCAGGTCCACGTCGGGCATGTCCGGCTCGTCGAGGTAGCGGGCCAGCACCTTCTCGGTGACCTGCTCCGGCCGCACCCGACCCGCCGCGACGTCGTAGGCCAGGGCGGCCGCGGCGTCGGCGATCTCGGCCCGACCGCCGTAGTTGACGCACATCGTCAGCGTCAGGACGTCGTTGTCGCAGGTCAGCTCCTCGGCGACCTCCAGCTCGCGGATCACGCTGCGCCACAGCTTCGGCCGCCGCCCGGCCCAACGGACCCGCACCCCCAGCTCGTGCATCTCGTCGCGGCGGCGGCGGATCACGTCACGGTTGAAGCCCATGAGGAAGCGCACCTCCTCGGGGCTGCGTCGCCAGTTCTCGGTGGAGAACGCGTACGCCGACAGCCAGCGAACGCCGATCTCGATGGCTCCTTCCACGCAGTCGAACAGCGAGTGCTCGCCGGCCTCGTGCCCGGCCGTACGGGGCAGTCCCCGCTGCTTCGCCCAGCGCCCGTTGCCGTCCATGACCAGGGCCACGTGCCGCGGCACCGAGCCCGGGGGCAGCTCGGGCGGTCGGGCTCCCGACGCATGCGGCGACGGACGTCGTGTCACCAGCTCGTCCCGGGCGCCACCGAGGGGACCCCAGCGCTCTTGGCTGCCCGGAACAGACGAACGTCGTATGTCAGCAGTCCAGTGAGTGTGCGCCCGAACCGCTGCGCCGAGGCCAGGTGGATCGCGTCCAATGCCCTCAGTTCCGCTGGTTCCATCTCGCCCGCGGCGGCCAAGAGCGAGCGGGTCATGTTCAGCAGCCGTACCTGCTCCAGCACGTCCTGCCAGGACTCTCGCCACCCGGCCGAGGGGCGATGCCGGCCCAGAGCACGTGGTACCTCGACGAGAACCAGAGAACTGGCGACCAGCTCTCCGTCGTCGCACACCCGGCGCAAGGTGGATGAGTGGTCCTCGGCCACGACCAGTTTCACGGCCGCAGACGAGTCCAGGTACCAGACGCTCAGCGGAGATCCTCGTCGCGCAGCAGGCTGATTTCGTCACTGAGCTGAAGCGGTAGGTCCCACTGCTGCGGCTCCGGCAGCGCCGCCCGTTGCTTCGGTGGTTCGAGCAGGCCGGCGGCCACGAGATCGTTCATGGGGTCGTTGTTGTGCAGCGGGGCCAGCAACGCGACCGGGCGGCCTCGATCGGTCACCGTGAAGGCCTCGCCCTGCTCGACGCGGCGGAGGTAGACGCTGATGTTCTGCCGGATCTCGCGGACGCCGACCGACTCCATGACGCACAAGGTAGCACTTCGTCAGCGGTCGACGAGGATGAGCGAGCGCAGGCCGCGCTCCAGGTGCCACTGCAGGTGTGCCGCGACCAGGCCGCTGGCTTCACGTCGCGCCGGCGGCTCGCTGGCCTGCGCCGTGGGCCAGTCGCCGGTCAGCAGCGCCCGCAGCAGGCCCAGCGCCGCCGTCGACGCGGTGCTGGCC
>JACCSC010000246.1 GCA_013813215.1 Geodermatophilaceae bacterium
CGGCGACCCAGCCGGCCGCGGTCGGCGGCCCCGGCGGACCGCCGGCCAGTGTGGCCACGGCCGCCACCAGGAACGCCGTGGCCGCCACGACGCACCAGCGGTGGCCGATCCGGTGCCCGAGCCCGCGTACGCCGGTGGCCACGTCGTCGGCCAGGTCGGGTAGCACGTTGGCGAAGTGCGCCCCGGTGCCGAGCAGGGCGCCCGCGGTGATCATCCACGCGGGCGCCGTGCCGGGGCCCGGCGCTGCGGCGACGACGTACGCCGGCAGCAGCCCGAAGGACAGCGCGAACGGGACCGGCGAGACCGCCGTCGCCTTGAGCCCGAGGTTGTAGGACCAGCCGGAGGCGACTGCGGCCAGATGCAGCAGGCCCGGCGTACCGCTGGCCAACGACAGGACCAGGCACGCGACCGCCGCGATCAGCGCGGCGGCCAGCACCGTCCGCGCGGTGACGGCCCCGCTGACCAGCGGCTTGTCGGTCCGGGCCGTACGCCGGTCCCGGTCGCGATCCAGCCAGTCGTTGCCCCAGCCGATCGAAAGCTGACCGGCCAGCACCGCCCCGGTCACGAGGGCGACCCCCGTGGCCGGCTGGCCGACGGCGCCGGCCAGCACCGCCGTGATGGCCGTGACTGCCACCGTCGGCCCGGGGTGGCAGGCCAACGCCAGGGCGATCGGGCTCACCGCCGGAGCGTGCCGGGACCGCCCCTGATGGGTCAACACAGCCTCCGCGCATGCACGTCGAAGGCTGGTCTGTCAACCCTTTCGCAGACTCCGATCAAGGCTGTGACCTGCACGTTCGTAGTCAGCTCACCGACCTGTCCACCGCCGCTCCGTGTTATCCTCGGCATAGCGAAAGGGGACATATCCACATGGTGTTCACAGTCGGCGAGACCGTTGTCTACCCGCATCACGGTGCCGCACTCATCGAGGCGATCAAGACTCGGGTGGTCAAGGGGGAGGAACGGAGCTACCTCGTACTCAAGGTCGCTCAGGGCGATCTGACGATCGAGGTTCCCGCCGACAACGCCGAGGTGGTCGGTGTCCGCGACGTCGTCGGCCAGGAGGGCCTGAACAAGGTCTTCGAGGTGCTGCGGGCCCCGCACACCGAGGAGCCGACGAACTGGTCCCGGCGCTACAAGGCCAACCTGGAGAAGCTCGCCTCAGGCGATGTGAACAAGGTAGCCGAGGTCGTGCGCGACCTGTGGCGTCGCGACCGCGAGCGTGGGCTTTCGGCCGGTGAGAAGCGGATGCTGTCCAAGGCCCGCCAGATCCTGACCAGCGAGGTCGCCCTCGCCGAGGGAACGAACGAGGACAAGGCCGAGATCCTGCTCGACGAGGTGCTCGCCTCCTAGCCGCAATGCCGGCCCGGGAGATGTCCGTTGCGGCGATCGTCCCGGCCGCCGGCAGCGGCCAGCGGCTCGGTAGCGGCGGACCCAAGGCTCTGCACGTTCTGGGGGGGCAGTCGCTGCTGCGCCGGTCGGCGCAGATGCTCGCGGAGTTGGTCGACGTCCTCGTGGTGGCCGTCCCGGCCGACCACGAAGCTGAGGTCCGTCATGACCTGGCCGGACTGCCTTGTCCGGTCCTGGTCGTGGTGGGCGGGGCGACCCGGCAGCACAGCGTCGCGGCCGGGCTGGCCGCGCTCGACACGGGCACCGAGTTCGTTCTCGTCCACGACGCGGCCCGGCCGTTGATGCCGCCGGCCGTCGCCGTGGCCGTCTTGGCCGCGCTGCGCGACGGCCTGGCTGCCGTCATCCCGGTGATCCCGATCGCGGACACGCTCAAGACGCTGGGCTCGGACGGACAGGTGGCTGCCGCGGTGGACCGTTCCCGGCTCGTCGCCGTGCAGACCCCGCAGGGCTTCCGGTACAACGTGCTTGCCCACGCGCACCGGGCCGGCCTCGACCCGCTCACCGACGACGCCGGACTGGTCGAGGCGATCGGCGTACCGGTGCACACCGTGCCCGGCGATCCCGTCGGATTCAAGATCACGACGCCGTACGACGTCCTAATCGCCGAAGCCCTGCTGGCGGCCCGCTCGTGAGGGTGGGCATCGGCACCGACGTTCATCCGATCGAGCCGGGCCGGCCCTGCTGGCTGCTCGGTCTGCTCTGGTCGGACGCCGACGGCTGCTCCGGGCACTCCGACGGCGACGTCGCTGCGCACGCTCTGTGCGACGCGCTGCTCAGCGCCGCGACGATCGGCGACCTCGGCTCGGTCTTCGGCGTCGATGCGCCCCAGTGGGCCGGTGCGTCCGGGCTCGAGCTGCTCCGCGAGACCCGCCGCCTGCTCCGCGTCGCCGGGTGGGAGGTGGGCAGCGCCAGCGTCCAGGTCATCGGCAACCGGCCGCGGATCGGTCCGCGCCGCGAGGAGGCCCAGCAGGCGTTGGCCGACGTCCTCGGCGCCTCCGTCGGGGTGGCCGCCACGACCACCGACGGGCTCGGGCTGACCGGCCGGGGTGAAGGTATCGCCGCGGTGGCCACGGCCTTGCTGGTCCCCGCGACGGCGACGCCGCCGCAGGACGTCCTGCGCGCCTGAGCGGCTCAGTAGAGTCGCCCGAGTGGCGCTGCACCTGTACGACTCCGGGACCCGGACCCGGCGGGAGTTCATCCCGCTGGTTGCCGGCCAGGCGTCGATCTACCTGTGCGGCGTCACCGTGCAGGGACCGGCGCACATCGGACACGCGCGCAGTGCGATCGCCTTCGACATCCTGTGGCGCTGGCTGGAGCAGACCGGTTACGCGGTGACGTTCGTGCGCAACGTGACCGACATCGACGACAAGATCCTGGCCAAGTCGGCCGAGGCGGGGCAGCCGTGGTGGGCCTGGGCCGGCCGGTACGAGCGGGAGCTGGCCTCGGCGTACGACGACGTCGGCTGCCGGGCGCCGACGTACGAGCCGCGGGCCACCGGGCACGTTCCGGAGATGGTCCGGCTCATGCACCGGCTGATAAGCACCGGGCATGCCTACCCCGCCGGCGGCGACGTCTACTTCGACGTCGCGTCCTGGCCGGCGTACGGCGAGCTGTCGGGGCAGCGGGCGGACAAGATGCAGGCCGCCGCGGACACCGACACCGAAGGCCACAAGCGCGACGTCCGGGACTTCGCGCTCTGGAAGGCGGCCAAGCCGGGCGAGCCGTCCTGGGACACCCCGTGGGGGCCGGGGCGGCCGGGCTGGCACCTGGAGTGCTCGGCGATGGCCGAGCGCTACCTCGGACCGGCCTTCGACATCCACGGTGGGGGTCTGGACCTGATGTTCCCGCACCACGAGAACGAGCGGGCCCAGTCCCGGGCGGTAGGTGACGGGTTCGCGGCCTACTGGCTGCACAACGGGATGGTGAACCTCGGCGGCGCCAAGATGAGCAAGTCCCTGGGCAACTCGACCCTGGTCACAGACCTGATGACTGTGGTCCGCCCGGTCGAGCTGCGCTACTACCTGGCTGCGGCGCATTACCGGAGCACGATCGAGTACAGCCCGGAATCGCTGGCCGAGGCCGCGGTCGCCTACCGCCGGATCGAGGGCTTCGTCGAGCGGGCCGCGGAGCGGGTGGGTGTTCAGGGCGGGACGCCGGCCGTGTGCGCGGACTTCGCCGCGGCCATGGACGACGACCTCGGCGTACCGGCCGCGCTGGCGTGCGTGCAGGACCTGATCCGAGCGGGCAACAGCGCGCTGATGGATGGCTCGGACAAGTCGGTCGCCGGCATCCTGGGTTCGGTACGGGCGATGCTCGGCGTACTCGGCCTGGACCCGCTCAGCGCGCCATGGGTGGGCGCGTCGGAGGCCGGGCTCCGGTCGGTGGTCGACGCGCTCGTCCGGGTCGCGCTGGAGCAGCGGGCGGCGGCTCGCAAGCGCCAGGACTACGTCGCAGCCGATGCCATCCGCGACCAGCTCGCGGCCGCCGGGGTTGTCGTGGAAGACACCTCGGGTGGTCCGCGATGGACGCTGCAATGAGCTCCGGCGGTCGCAAGCGCCCCGGCAAGAAGGGTCCGACGGTCGGCTCCGGCGGACAGCGGCGCAAGCAGCTCGAGGGCCGCGGACCGACGCCCCGGGCCGAGGAACGCCCCAAGCATGCCGCCGCCCGTCGCGCCAAAGCCGCCGCCAAGCGTCCTGACCAACGGCCGCGCCAGCAACGCAAGCCCGACAACGCGCCGGAACTGCTCGTCGGCCGCAATCCCGTGCTCGAGGCCCTGCGGGCGCAGATCCGGGCGACCGGTCTGTATGTCGCGTCAAACCTCGCCCTGGACGAGCGGGTTTCCGAGGCGGTGCAGCGCGCCGGTGATCGGGGCATCTCGATCCTGGAGGTCACCAAGGCCGAACTGGACCGGATGACCGGCGGCCTGCTGCACCAGGGCCTGGGCCTGCAGGTGCCGCCGTTCAGCTACGGGCATCCGGACGACCTGCTCGCCCGCGCC
>JACCSC010000270.1 GCA_013813215.1 Geodermatophilaceae bacterium
GCCCAGCGAGACGCCGGTGGTTCCCGCTCCCGAGCCCGACGCGACTCCGGAGCCGGATCCGCAGCTGGCTGCCGAGCCCTCGAGCGAGGCCGGCGGGCCGACCCCGGATCCGGGCGCGCCCGCTCCCGACGGCGGGTCCGACAGCGGCTCCGACAGCGTTCCCGACGAAGGGGATCGGCCCGACCCGGCGCGGTGACCCCCGCGTACCCTGGTCCGGTGAGCGAGCGGCGCGAGGGAACCCGACAGCACCTCCGCAGCGCCGGCGCCGGGGCGGTGGCGCGGTGACCGCAGTCCAGCCCGACGGCCGCCGGATGCTGCGGCTGGAGGTGCGCAACGCGCAGACGCCGATCGAGCGGAAGCCGGCCTGGATCAAGACCCGGCTGCGCACCGGTCCCGAGTTCACCGCATTGAAGGCGCTCGTCAAGCGCGAGGGCCTGCACACGGTGTGCGAGGAGGCGGGCTGCCCCAACATTTACGAGTGCTGGGAGGACCGGGAGGCGACGTTCCTCATCGGCGGTGACCAGTGCACCCGCCGTTGCGACTTCTGCCAGATCGACACCGGCCGGCCCGCGGCGTTCGACCGGGACGAGCCGCGCCGGGTGGCCGAGTCGATCGCCACCATGGGGCTGCGCTACGCGACGGTCACCGGTGTCGCACGTGACGACCTGCCCGACGGTGGCGCCTGGCTGTACGCCGAGACCGTCCGGCAGATCCACGCCCAGCTGCCCGGGTGCGGAGTGGAACTTCTCATTCCTGACTTCGACGCCGACCCGGACCAGCTCGCCGAGGTGTTCGGCGCCCGGCCGGAGGTGCTCGCACACAACCTGGAGACGGTGCCACGAATCTTCCGCCGGATCCGCCCCGGCTTCCGCTACGAGCGCTCGCTGGCCGTCCTCACCGCGGCCCGCGCGGCCGGGCTCGTGACGAAGTCCAACCTGATCCTCGGCCTCGGGGAGACCACCGACGAGGTGGTCGCGGCGATGCGGGACCTGCACGACGCCGGCTGCGAACTACTGACGATCACGCAGTACCTGCGACCCACTCCCCGCCACCACCCGGTGGACCGGTGGGTGAAGCCGGAGGAGTTCGTCGCCTTGGGCGAGCAGGGCGAGCGGATCGGGTTCGCCGGGGTGATGAGCGGTCCCCTGGTGCGCTCGTCGTACCGGGCCGGCCGGCTCTACCAGCAGGCGATGGACCGGCGCGGCGTGGGTGCAGCCAGCTGAGCGCTTCCCGGGCCCGCGCGGGCTGGGTGGCCCTGCTCGCGGCCCTGCTGGCCGCGGCGACCACCTTCACGGTCATCACGTGGGACGACATCCCGTTGCGAACGACCCCGGACCACACCAACGCCGGACCGCCGAACATCCTGCTCATCACCAGCGACGACCAACGCGCCGACGACATGGTCGCGATGCGCCGCACCCGGGAGCTGATCGGGCAGCGGGGTACGACGTTCGACCGGGCCTACGCGACCTTCCCCCTGTGCTGCCCCTCGCGGGCGTCGATGCTGACCGGGCAGTACGCGCACAACCACGGCGTGCTCGGCAACGGTGACAACGGGGTCGGCGGGTACCGAGAGTTCGACAACTCCAGCACCCTGGCGACCTGGCTCGAGGACGCCGGGTACCGCACCTCCTTCGTCGGCAAGTACCTGAACGGATACGGCGCGGTCCAACCGCGGACCGTGCCCGTTGGCTGGGCGGAGTGGCAGACCTCCGTGGCTGGGGGTAACTACCAGCGCACGCGGATCTTCGACGGCGAGTCCGTCGCGGAGTACGACGACTACCAGACCGACCTGTACGCCGAACTGGCCGGTGACGCGCTGGAGCGCGGACTGGCCGGGTCGCAGCCGCTGTTCCTGTGGGCCTCGTTCTTCGCGCCGCACTCCGGCACCCCGTCGGAGTCCGATGACCCCGGAGGCATCCAGACCCCCGCGGTGGCCGATCGGCACCGCGACGCCTTCGACGGGCTCGGCCTGCCCGACAACCCGAGTGTCGACGAGGCCGACGTCAGCGACAAGCCCGCGGACATCGCCACCCGGGAGCGACTGGGACCGGCCACCGAACGGGGACTGGCCGAGTTGCGCGAGCAGCGCCTGGAGTCCCTGCTGGCGCTGGACGAGGCAGTGCAGCGGTTGCTCGGCGTGCTGGAGAGCAGTGGCGAGTGGGACAACACCCTCGTCGTCTTCACCTCCGACAACGGCTACATGATCGGCGAGCACCGCATCCAGGGCGGCAAGCTCGTGCCGTACGAGCCGTCCGCGCGGGTACCCCTGCTGGTCAGCGGCCCCGGCTTCCCGCGCGGTGTGGTCCGGGAGCAGCCGGTGGGCCTGATCGATCTCGCCCCGACGCTCGTCGAGGCGTCCGGTGTCAGTGCCGGCCTGAGCATGGACGGGGTGTCGCTGCAGGGGCCGGCCGGCGACCCGGACGTCGGCGCGGAGCGCACCCTGCTGCTGGAGTCCGGACCCGACGCGGTCGGTGGGCCGATCCGGTACGGCGGCGCCCGCACGGGGCGCTATGTCTACGTGGAGTACGTGGACGGCGAGCAGGAGTTCTACGACCTGCGCGCCGATCCGTACCAGCTGGAGAACTTGGCCGCCGACCCCGACCAGGAGACCGCGGCGCTGATCGAGCAGTACGCCGACCGCGCCCGACGACTGGCCGGCTGCTCCGGGTCCGATTGCTCGCTGTCCTGAGCAACGGGGCTGTCCTGGACGGCACGTAAACTCAGCGGATGGCCAAGAGTGCAGCGGCACCCACCAGTCGCAAGGAGCGGAGGGCGGCGAAGCGGGCGGGGAAGCCGTCGCGGGGGACGCGGCTCAAGCAGCTGCGGCAGGCCTACACCGTCTCCAAGAAGCACGACCCGAAGCTGCCCTGGGTCATGCTCGTCGCCGCCATCGCCACTTTCGCCGTGGTCGAGCTCATCGGCATCTTCTTCCTCAACGTCTGGCTGCTGCTGCCCCTGGCCCTGGCCGGTGCCCTGCTCGCCGCCCTGCTCGTCTTCAGCCGGCGCGCCCAGCGGGCGGCGTACGGGCAGGTCGAGGGTCAGCCCGGCGCCGCCGCCTGGGTCCTGCAGGGGATGCGCGGGGACTGGCGGGTGTCCCCCGGGGTGTCCGGGAACTCGCAGTTGGACGCCGTACACCGCGTGCTCGGCCGCCCCGGCGTCATGCTGGTGGCCGAGGGGGTCCCGCACCGGGCCAAGCTCCTGCTCGCGCAGGAGAAGAAGAAGGTCGCGCGGGTCGTCGGCACGGTCCCGATCTACGACATCCTGGTCGGCGACGACGAGGGCCAGGTCCCGCTGAAGAAGCTCAGCACGCACATGATGAAGCTGCCGCGCAACATCACCGCAGGTCAGGTGAACACCCTGGAGCGGCGGCTGTCCGCGTTGGGCGGCGGGAAGATGCCGATCCCGCAGGGTCCGATGCCCGGCGGCAAGACCCTCAGCGTCAGCCAGCGGACGTTGCGTCGCCGCTGATCCTCACCGCAGGGCGGCGGTCAGGCGCGGATCACGGCGGTCCGGGTCAGCCGGTCGTGCCAGCCTCGCCCGTTGGCGTCCCGGATGAGCGCCGGGATCACGAGCATGACCAGAACGGTCCGGATGACCGCCGCAACCGGGCCGATCCGGCCCGGCCGGTCGGCGCGGGCCAGGCGCAGGCCGAGCAGGCGCATGCCCAGGGTCTGCCCGGCCAGCGCCGTACCCCCGGCGTACAGGAGGGCGAAGGAGAGCAGGCTCCAGTTCCGCGGCAACTCCGGCGCGGTGAACGCCGCCGCGACCAGGGCGGCAGCCAGGCAGTCGAGCAGGAAGGCGTTGGCTCGCGGGCCGAACGGCGCCAGCGACCCAGGCCCATCGTCCGGCCGGCCCAGTCGGCCCTCCTGCGGTGCGGTCACGAAGCCACGCTAGTCAGCCCCGGGGCCACGTAACGCTGGCGAAACAGGCCGGACACCGACGGGCAACGGGGTGAACATACGTTTCGCTCATCACCTCGACTCGACCGGAGGACGCATGTTCGCAAGCCCCGACGAGGTCATCGGCTACGTCAAGGACAACGACGTCCAGTTCATCGACGTGCGCTTCTGCGACCTCCCCGGTGTGATGCAGCACTTCACCATCCCGGCGGCCGGGGCGATCGACGACCTGTTCGCCGAGGGTCTGGCCTTCGACGGCTCGTCGATCCGGGGCTTCCAGGCCATCCACGAGTCGGACATGCTGCTGCTGCCGGACTACACGAGCGCCTACGTCGACCCGTTCCGGGTGGCCAAGACGCTGAACATCAACTTCTTCATCCACGACCCGTTCACCCGCGAGCCGTACAGCCGCGACCCGCGCAACGTGGCTAAGAAGGCCGAGGCCTACCTGGCCAGCAGCGGCATCGCCGACACGGCGTACTTCGGGCCCGAGGCGGAATTCTACATCTTCGACTCGGTCCGGTACGACACGACCATCAACTCCGGCTACTACTACGTGGACTCGATCTCCGGATCGTGGAACAGCGGCAAGGAGGAGCCCGGCGGCAACCGCGGCTACAAGGTTCGACCCAAGGGGGGGTACTTCCCGGTACCGCCGTACGACCACTACTCCGACCTGCGCGACGCGATGTGCCTCGCGCTGACCGGCGTCGGCATCGAGATCGAGCGGGCACACCACGAGGTAGGTACAGCGGGGCAGACCGAGATCAACTACAAGTTCGACACCCTGCTGCTGGCCGCGGACAAGCTGATGCTCTTCAAGTACGTCATCAAGAACACCGCCTGGCAGGCCGGGAAGACCGTGACCTTCATGCCCAAGCCGTTGTTCGGCGACAACGGGTCGGGCATGCACTGTCACCAGTCGCTGTGGCAGGACGGGAACCCGCTGTTCCACGCCGAGACGGGGTACGCCGGGCTGTCGGACACCGCACGCTTCTACATCGGCGGGCTGCTCTCGCACGCTCCGTCGCTGCTGGCCTTCACCAACCCGACCACGAACTCCTACCACCGGCTCGTCCCCGGCTACGAGGCACCGGTCAACCTGGTCTACAGCCAGCGCAACCGGTCGGCGTGCTGCCGGATCCCGATCACCGGCAACAACCCCAAGGCCAAGCGCATCGAGTTCCGCGTGCCGGACCCCTCCTGCAACCCCTACCTCGCGTTCTCGGCGATGATGATGGCCGGCCTGGACGGGATCCGGAACAAGATCGAGCCGTCCGCCCCGATCGACAAGGACCTCTACGAGCTGCCGCCGGACGAGGCCCGGAACGTCCCCCAGGTCCCGGGGACCCTGGCCGAGGTGATCGACAACCTGGAGGCCGACCACGAGTACCTGCTCGACGGCGGCGTGTTCACCCCGGACCTGATCGAGACGTGGATCGACTACAAGCGGGCCAACGAGATCGACCCGATCCGGCTTCGCCCCCACCCGCACGAGTACGCGATGTACTTCGACATGTAACCCCTATGTGCCGCTGACCTGCACGTTTACCGGAGGACCCGGTCGTTAGTCCGCAGAGAGTCCGCACGAGCTGCCAGCACCGCACCGACCGCGGCCCGTGCGGACTCGTCGGCGTCGGGCCACATGTGCCCGTAGCAGTCCAGCGTCGTGCTCGCGCTGGCGTGCCGTAGCCGGGACTGCACGACCTTCACGTCAAGGCCCGAGCCGATGAGCAGGATCGCGAGGTAGTGGCGCAGGTCGTGGAACCGGAACCCCTCGGGCAGACCGTCGACCGTCCGCCGGGTCGAGCGGATGGCTCGCTCGATCGCCCACGGCGAGGACGGACCGCCGAGTCCGTTCGTCACCATGTGCTCACTGCCCCACTGCGCCACGGCGACCGAGAGCTGCATCGCAAGCTCTTAGGGGATCGGCACCGGCGTCCGGGACGCCTCAGTCTTCAACTCTTGGCCGGGCCACTGCAGCGTTGGCCGAACGATGCCGCGCATGAAGTCGACGTCGGCTACCCGCAGACCGCACACCTCAGCCGTACGCAGGCCGGCGAACGCGCCGAGCAGGATCGCCGGACGCAGGTGCTCGGCAACAGCGTCGTGCAGCGCCCAGACTTGCTCGGTGGTGGCGACGTAGGGCCGTTGCTTTCCGGCACCGGGCGATGTCCGTCGCGAGCAGGGGTTGCGGGCCAGGATGCCGTCGTGCACGGCGTCGCTCATCACCTGCGACAAGCGGTTGTGCAGCGCGTACACGTAGGAGTCGGCCAGGCCATCGGCCCTCAGCTGTGACGTCCAAGACTTGACGTGAGAGGGCCGCACCGAGGCCAAGGGCGCGCTGCCGAATGCCGCGACGATCTGGTTCACTGCACCCCTGCCTGCCGCACAGTGGACGGCCGACGGGTCGTGTACCCCTCCAACCACGTCGCGCACCACTCGCCCACGGTCATGCGCGCCGTCTTGGGTGAGACGTAGGTGCCGGTCACGACGGCGCTCGTCACGCCGTCGAGCCACCGCTGCGCGTCGACCTTGCGGGCGAAGTGCCTTGCGTGTTCGTCGCCGGCAGCGTCGCGGTAGCGGGCGCGCCAGCGGCCGTCAGTCCTCTTCGCGACGCTCGCCACCGGACACCTCCTCCGATTGGGGCTGCGGATTACGGTGGGCGAAGAAGTCCTCCTCGGTGATCAGGAGGTCGTGTAAGACGGCCGCAACAAGGCGACGCTTCACCACCGCATCGCTTTCGTCGTACGTGATCACCTGCATGTCACCGACCACGGGGTCTTCAGTCGGCCAGACCCGCTCGACCGTCCGGGCGACGCCCTCCCACAGCTCAGGGAACGACCCGGCAGCGTGCTCGGCCAACACTCTGGCGTCCTCGTCATCGCCCACGAGGGCGTCGAGCGCCATGTCCGCGAATCGCAGGGCGCGTACGAGTTCGCGACGCGCCTGCAGTAGGGCCGTCATCGCCATGCGCTCGTAGGCGTGGAACTGGACGGGTCCGCTGTCGGGAAACCATCGTGCGGCCACGTCCAAGGACAGATCGAGTGCGTCGACTAGCGCAACCGCTTCCTCCAGCCGGACCGACCGCCCCCCGGTTTCGATGCGCGTGATGGCCGTGGGGTCAAGCTTGATACGCGGCGACAGGTTCTCGGCTAGCTCGCGCTGGCTCCACCCCCGTTCCTGCCGCGCCGCCCGGACGGCCCTGCCGAAGATGGACTCGAGGCCGCCGGCGTTGCCGTGCTCTGGCGGCAGCGGCATCAGTCGGTCTGGCGATCTCGGCTCGGGACGGCTGCGCTGCTCAGCGTTGGTTCCTGCATGTTCCGCAGCGTACTGCTTGCCCCGCAGCGAAAGAAGTGGTTCAGTAATGCAACGGTGTGATTTGTGCAGACGACTGCGGATAGAACAGGATGGGCGACCTACTGCTGACTGACGAGGTAGCCGCGTGCATCCGGGTGCCCGCGGCGACTCTGCGGTACTGGCGCCACTGTGGCACTGGCCCGAGGAGCTTCAAGGTCGGCCGCCGCGTGATGTACCGCCGCGCCGACGTCGAGGCGTGGCTCGATCGGCAGTACGCCGACGGCGGGAACCCGGCCGCGTGAGCCTCGGTCACATCTACTGCCCCCGTTGCGGCAGCGGCCCGTACGCCGTCATGCGGGGATGGCGGCTGCGCCCGCACGGACCCCGGACGAGTTGCCACGGCCCTGACGCCGACACCGTGCTGTGGGCCGCGATGGGACTGCCGATCCGCAACGGCCGGCCGTGGGTCGAGCGGCCGTGGTGGTCCGATCGGGAGCACACCCGATGAGGCGACCGTTCCTCGGCGACCCTCCCGACGATCTGCGAGACCCCTACGTGCGCCGGCTGCCCCTGACGTGGAGCGAGTGGAAACGGGCCATTCGAGGATGGATCGCCGAACCGCATCACATCGCCGCGGCGTTGACGCTGGCCGGCTACGCGAACAAGGACGGCAGCAATGCCCATCCAGGGGTTGAGCGGCTCGCCGATGACCTCTGTCGCGGACCTCGCGCCGTCCGCTACACCCTGGCCGCACTCGAGGAGGCAGGGTTCATCACCCGCGCCAGTCGAGGTGGCCGTCAAGGCATCCCGAAGGGCCACGCGAACGCCTACCAGCTGACGATCCCGGCGCCGCTGGCCGCCGCGACGGGACTGTGGGACGACGAACGCCACGGTCGACAGTAGATGGAGCGCCCCGACTATGCCCCGCGATCACGACAGACCACAGGCACTGCCGGTGCCCGTGGTCGAGCCCTCCAAGGAGTGCCGACCACAGGCACTTTTGGGCCGACCACAGGCACTTTCGACGCGACCACAGGCACTCCCAGTGCCCCCCACCTCGTACGTAACACCGCGTCTCTTACACCGTTCCGCTATTCCGATAGCGGGCGCACTTCTGCGAAGCGACGCCCCAGTGAAGAACGCGAGGATGAAGACCACGACGAAGAGCAAGAACGCAGCAACGAGTGGTCCTGTCAGTCTGATCTGGCCCCACCGTGACGGTCTGATTTGGCCCCATCTCCGACACGCCGGGGCGTTGTTGTGACGGTCTGATCTGGCCCCACCCCGAAGGCTCGCCGTGTTGCTGGCGGCGTGCGGGAAGGGCGGAAAGTGGCGAGGTCGAGGGTGGAGCTGTTCGAGGCGATACGACGCGATGACCGGTTGGAGCAGCTGTCGGTGCGGGCGTTGTC
>JACCSC010000467.1 GCA_013813215.1 Geodermatophilaceae bacterium
CCGTTGCAGTCCCCTTGTCGCTCGCCGGCCCGGTCTGACCCGCGAACCTCACACGCTGGTGGCGCCGCGCAGGCAAACCGGGCGGGCGCAGCCTGCCCGTGTTTCCTGCCCGAAGGGGCCGCAGAGGTCTCCGGAGTCAAGGGCGGCCGCAGGCCGTCGCGGAGCGATCGCGCCGCGACCCTTGACGCCGGAGGGGCGGCCCCGGATCGTGCGCGGCGCCTCCGGCGACCACGCCGGCATGCCGCAGCGTGACCAGCCCCTGCTCGCGGACGGGCCGTGGCAAACCGCCTAAGGGCCCAGCGGCGGCGGGACGCTTCCAACGTGCAGGCGGCCCACAGGGCAGCGGCCGCGATCGACCCCTCGTGGCTCGACGCTTTGTCTAGTCGCACTTGCCTTGACGTGTCTAGGCTCGCTTGACTAATATCATGGCCAAGCGGCGCGACGTCATCAAACGGATCACCAAGGCGGCGGCCGCGGCAGGCCTGACCTGGAAGATCGAGCGAGAAGGCGCCCGGCACACCGTGTACACCCTCGACGGCCTCCGCATCCCGATCCCCCGGCACACCGAGATCGGGGAAGGCCTCACCGAGGACATCTACAAGGAGTGCGCCGCGAAGTTGGGGAAAGGCTGGTGGCGGCAGTGAAGCGGTACGAGGTGAACGTCGAGCGGGACGGCGACGTGTGGCTGCTTCGCGTCCCCGGCGTAGATCGGTCCACGCAGGCGCGTCACCTGGGCGAGGTCGAGGCCATGGCCCGCGATCTGATCGAGGTGATGACAGGTGAGCCGGCTGAGCCGGACGCGGTCGATCTGGACGTTCGGTACGTGGTGCCGGAGGACGCCGCTCGCCTGGCGGAGCAGCTGGCCGACCTGGTTCATAGAATCGACGAGCTGCAGGCGGAGGCCGTACGGGTCCGTGGTGCTGTCGCGAACGAGCTGGTCGTAAAGGGCCAGTTGACGTACCGCGATGCGGGCAAGCTGATGGGGGTGTCGCACCAGCGGGTTCAACAGCTTGTTCGCGCGCTACGCGCGGAAACCGCATAGCAACGTAGCGACATTGGGATCGGGCTTAGCGCCCCAACTCCTCCCTCGCCGGTTAGGTCGCTGAAGAGGTCTGGGGCGGATTGAGCCCGGTCGCGAAGGCGCCAGCCAGCGTCAGGTCCAACCGTTGAACGTTGCGGCCACGCCAGTTGGCTACCTCGACCCTGCGCTCTCGGACACATCCGGTTGCCTGGCGGGAGGCTCAGACTCCGCGAGTGCCCGGTACCCCGGCTCCAGCGGCTCGTCCAGGTCGTCAGCGACCAGGACGAGCAGCTTCGCCATGTTCACGTCTGCCGGCGTGGGCGCTGCGGTAGTCATGACACCTCCGGGGCCGCTCGCTTTGCGGCACGTTGCAAGGCTACGCCCGTGCTAGAGGTGCTCCCTCAACAGATGCTTTGCCACGCCCACGAGCTGGCGCTTCTGGTCGTCGTCGAGTGTTCCATCGCTGCGCATCGCGAGGAGCTGGTCCACGCCGAGCTGCTTGATCTTCTCGCTATCTGAGGCCAGCCGGTCGCACGCCGCCCGGAAGTTCAGACCCCACTCGGCCTTGCGAGCCGTCTCGGCCGTCGCGATCGACGCTTGCCTGGCCCACACCGCTGCGAACACCGCCGCCACACTTGCCCCCGCTGATGCCAGAGCGGCGATCACGGCAAGCGTGGTGTCCATGACGGAACCGTAGCGACTTGTCCCTCGCGCCAGTTCGTGACTGTGCGTAACCTGCAGCGGTGGCCGGAGATCGTCGACTCGGCCCGCAGCGGCCCGTCCATCCCTTCCCATCACCGTCCCTCAGGGCGGTCCCCGAGAGGCCGTGAGGGTCCCGAGGCTCCTCGACGGCACCGACAGATTGTCCGGCGACCGGCCGGTCGTTCGCATCTGGCGTCGAGCTCTTGCGGACTAGGTGCGGACTAGAGACCCCCTCTGGGGACAAAACCGCAGGCCAGAGGCTTAGGGCGGACGAGTCGGCCTGTACGCCGGGTTCTGTCCCCGCCGCGCCTCGAGAGACGCGGCGAGGGGCGGTCATCCCTCTAGGCCTGCCGTCGCCGGCAGGCTCCAGCGGTCTACCCGCAGGCTCGG
>JACCSC010000328.1 GCA_013813215.1 Geodermatophilaceae bacterium
CCACGGGTCGGGCAGGCTTCTGATCAAGCCATCACGGTGACGAACCGGGTCGACGTCGCCCACCACGCGAGTGGACAGATCCCGGCAAAGGCACCCACGACAGGGCCAAGCGATTCACGAGTCACACCCGCACGGCAGACGACGCCAACCCTGCCCGGCCGGCCCCAGGCCAGCCACCCAAGACTTACAGGCGGTTCAGCGGAATCGTCGCAGCCGCGACCGCGGGTCACGTGGCTCTCAATTCCGGGACCGCAGTGGCCGGGACAGGCCGGGCACCCCCGTTCGACCTCAGGCGAACTGGATAGCGAAGATCATCCCGCCGAGATGCCTCGGTGACAGCGCAACTATCTCCGTGTCGAGTGCGATTGAGAGCGGCAAGGGCGGAGTCGTCGGCGCTTGGGAGGGTGTGGACGTACTTGCCGGTCGTGGTGATCGAGCCGTGACCGAGTCGTTGCCGAACGATTTCGACGTCGGCGCCGCCCGAAAGGAGCCAGGATGCGTGGGAGTGGCGGAGGTCGTGGGTGCGAGGTCGGGGTTGGAGACCAGCTGCGCTGCAGGCGGGGTACCAAACCTGGGTGCGCCACCAGTTGCGGGGGAGGTGACCGTCCGTGGACGGCGGAGGTCGGGTTCCGCGGGGGTGATCATGGCCGTTACTGCGGCGGGTGGCGCGGTAGCCGGCGAATGCGGCTCGGCAGTGGGGGCATCGGCAGGCGCCTGCGGTGTACGCGGAGAGGGTGGCATGGGGGTAGCGACGGCCGGCGAAGTTGGGCTCTGTAAGGCCCGGATCGGTTGTGTCGCAGGAGGGGCCAATCTTGCTCGTGCGGTGCGCCTCGCCAGTCGGAGCGGACAGCGCTTTGACATCGGCGGCCACTTTGAGAATGGGGTACGGAAACAGCAGGTCCTCGGGTGCCAGAGCGTGGGTGGCCATGTGGGTCTGGAGCGCGGAGATCAGGGTGGGGTCGAGTTTGAATCGCCGCGATTGTCGGTTCTTGGGGTAGGGCTTGACGAGGAATCTCCCGCCGGTCGGGTGGTCATCGGGCGAGATCTCGGCAACCGCGCGGGAGATGGTGAGGATGCCGGATCGCTGGTCGAGATCGGCGGGGCGGAGTTCGACGGCTTCGCCCCAGCGCAGGCCGGTGCCGATGAAGGTGTCAACTAGGAGTCGGGCGGGGTCGTTGGGAAGGGCAAGCAGCAGGCGGGCGATCTCAGCGGGGGTGAGGATGCGGTAGGCCCTGACCGGGACGGTGGGTGTCTTAACGCCGCGGCATGGATGTAGGTGGATGACAAAGTCGTTCAAGGCGGTGGTGAACACCGCGGACAGAATGATCTTCTGATGCCGGATGGTGGCGGGGGTGACCCCCCGTGCGATGAGGTCGACGACCCATTCGCGGACGTGGATGGGCAGGATGTCGACCATTCTCATGGGGCCGAACCACGGGAGGATGTGCCGGCCGAGGTTGTAGCGGTAGGACTGTCGGGTGGTGGGTTCCATCACGTGGTTGGGCAGCCACTTCTCGGTGACGTAACTAGAGAAGCGCAGTTGCCCGGCGCGTGGGTCAAGCTGGTTTCCGGTGGCGAGCAGGCTCTCCGCGTGTTGCCATGCGAGGTTGGCGGCCTTCCTGGTCGGATAGGTCCCAGCCGAGCAAGTCCGGCCGCGACCGTCAAGGAAGTACGCGGTGTAGCGGGGCGTGCCGGCGGCACCGGTTCTCGTCCGCGTGTAGCCCATCTCCACCAACTTGCCTGCTTGACCGTCATTTGACCGTGGACCCCGCGTCATAGAGCGTCACGAACCGACCCCCGACGACACGGAAACTCCAGGTCATTAAGGGTATTCGACAGGAGACAGCACCCGCAAGCGGCGGCTGTTGGACGCTCATAACCCAGAGGTCGCAGGTTCAAATCCTGCCCCCGCTACAAGATTGTGCACTCGGGCAAGGGCTCCGACGCCACGGCGTCGGGGCCCTTCCTCATCTGCCGTCGAGCCCTAGCAGCGATCCGGTGTCGGCGATGCCCGAGCAGCCCACCCGATCGGCTCCGCTCAGCGGGTCGAGGCGGTGACGATGGCAGCGAGGTGCGCGCGCGTTCGGACGTCGAGTTTCTGGAATGCGTGGGCGACAGGCGTTTCGACGGTGCGTCGTGAGATGTGTAGGCGCTCGCCGATCTCGCGGTTCGTGCACCCCGCCGCAACGAGTTGGGCCACGGCGACTGCGCTGCGCGAGAACCTTGCAAACGGTCCGGCAGCTGTGTCGGCTGCGCCGACTGCGGCAGCCCGGCGAAGCGCCACGACGGCCTCCGCGGTTGCCCTCCCGTCGCGAACCCAGCCCACCGGGACCCGCGCGGTGGCTGCCCTGACCGGTCCGGCTAGCCATGGGCGAGGGCGCGGAACTGCACCATGGGCCTGACGCACCAGCTGGGCTGCACGGCCGGCCGCCCGCCCACTGAGCGCGCCGATCGTCGCCGGTGCAGCGGCGTAGCCGTCGAGCGCGTCCGCAGCGCGCAGCACTGAGCCGTGTTGGACTGCGACGGTGTGCGCGTCGTCGTAGGCCCGTAGGGCTTGGGAATGGTCGGAGGCGGCCGCGGCGGCATCGCCCAGGAGCAGATTCGCTTCGATCTGTTCCCAGCGATGCGGCAACGTCGCGGTCGCGACGCGACGCGGCTACCCTCGCGCGACAGGTGTCGGCTCGAGGAGTGCGTCTATGCAGGGCGGAACCCAGCACGGGATCGAGACCTACAACCCGTGGAGCGTCGTCAACCTGGTCTTCGAGCATCTCGTCGAAGAAGGGCTGCACCCCCAACTGGGCGGCGCGGATCCGGGTGCGCCGGCTACCGCCCTTCTCCTGGCCCTGGGCATCACGCCCGCGCCGGAGGGCAATCGGCAGGTCAGCGACACGGTGAAGGAGCAGTTGGCGCAGATGCGCGCGACGGTGCTCGGCGAGCGCTAGCTGCGTGGCGCGCGGCCGTGCGAGGGCACGCTGATGCCGTACTGCCGGATCTTCCGGTAGATCGTCGCCCGCGACATGCCGAGATCGCGGGCGGCGAGAGCCCGGTTACCGTCGGCGCCGGTGAGCGCGTCGACGATGGCGTCGCGCTCGATCGACTCCATCGGCGAGAGCACCCGGCGGCTGGTGGCCCGACACCCGGCCGGCAGGTCGGCCTCGGCGATGACCCCCGTACGCCGAGGCTCCGCGGTCTTCTGCAGGATGCCGATCAGCTGAGCGACGTTGCCCGGCCACTGCTGCCGCATCAGCACCCGCATCGCCTCGGCCGAGCAGTGCAGCCCGTCGCCTCGGGTCAACCGGTTCAGCAGGACCGGAACGAGTTCGGGCAGGTCGTCGATGTGGTGGCGCAGCGGAGGAACCTGCACGGAGCTCGGGAAGCAGCCGATGAGGCGGGCCAGCCGGGGGTCGACCGACTCCCGGGTGGCGCGGGTGATCACCACCCAGGGACGCCCCGGCTGGTCGCGCGCGGCCAGCAGGGCCTCGGTGAGCATCGGCCAGGTCGAGCCCGGCAGCCGGTCGACGTGGCGCAGCACGACTGTCCCGCCCTCGCGACGCAACTCGTCGTCGACCTCGTCGAGCCACTTCTCCCCGTAGTCGACGCCGTCGAGGACCCGCAGGTGGGCCGACGGCGTCGCGCCGAGGTGGGCGGCCCGGATCACCGCCAGCTTGCCCACGCCGGGCTCGCCGTTGACGTCGAGCCACTCGCGGGACCGGACCTGCTTGTCCACGGTCTGGCAGCACTTCACCCAGCGCGGTGAGCTGCCGACCGCCGTACTGCGGGCTCGTCCCCCCGTGACCAGGGGCAACGGGTCCCGGCCGGTCGTGGGCAGGGCCGAGTAGAGCTGTACCTGCGCGATGCCCCCCGTCTGGGACTTCTCGTGCCAGCTGGGTCGGCAATTCAGCCGGGCCACCCCACCGCTGGGCAGCGCCAGGCTCACCACCCGGGCCTTGCCTTCGCTCAAGGCCTCCAACGCGGTACCCAACAGGGCCGCCTGGTCGCGCGGATCGATCAGCTGGCGGGCGACGTCGTTCAGCATCACCAGGTCGTTGCTGACCGCGAGCACGGGGCCGCCGCCCCGTCGGCAGGCGGCCATGTAGTCGCGCAGCAGGGACAGCTCCCGGTGGCCGGTGTCAGCCAGCAGGGCCTCTTCGATGCGCTGGGCCAGGGTGGCGACGACGGCGGCCATCATCCGGTTCGCGTCCTCTCTCCAGCAGGTCAGGTCGACCAGGCCCACGACCTTTCCCGTGACGGGGTGGTGGATCGGCGCGCCGGCGCAGGCCAGGTCCTCCAGGTGCTCCACGTAGTGCTCGTGGCCGAAGACCTGGGCGGGGCCGCGGGCCTCCAAGGCGGTGCCGATGCCGTTGGTGCCGGCGTGGCGCTCGGAGTAGCTGAAACCGGGGATCAGCCGCACCCGGTCGAGCTTGCGCCGCAGCCGGGTGTCGCCCACCCGGCGGTCGAGGACGACGCCGTCGGCATCGGTGAGGATCAGGCTGGCCGGCTCGCTGGCGATCTGCGCCGAGGTGGCGGCGAGCACCGAACCGGCGCTGTGCTCCAATCGCGACTCCGCGTCGGGTTCGGCCACGAAGGGCGGCTCGAACGCGTCCGCCGAGATGTGGAATTCCCGCGAGCGCACCCAGGACGCCTGGATCGCCTCGCGGACCGCCGCCTCCTCCAGCGGCTCGGCGCGCAGGAACTGCTCCTTGGCCAGCGCCAGCCGCGCCTCGGACACTCTGCCGGTCGCGACCGCACTCGGAGGCCCCGGTGCGGCATGGAATGACCGTCGTCCTACCAAGGATCCTCCCGGAGTCCACGCGCGACCCCTGAGCGGCAGCGTTTGCCTGTTCGGAGGATAACCCGGCCTGAGCCGCCCGGACAGCTCGTCCGTCCGAACAGCCCCCTTGTCTCATGTTGAGACCGCCGTCACAACGGGCGAGGCGTTTGCTCACCCAGAGGCGCTGACGTGATGTCTGCGCGCCCCCCGAGCACGCGGTGAAGGAGTGACGGATGAGTCGGCAGAGCGTCGCAGCTGCTCACAAGAAGATCCAGGAACTGTCGTGGGAGCCGATGTACCACGAGCCGGTCAAGCACTACGGCACGGACTACACCTTCCAGAAGGCCCAGAAGCGGGACCCGCTCAAGCAGGTGCTGCGCTCCTACTTCCCCATGCAGGAGGAGAAGGACCACCGGGTCTACGGCGCGTCCGACGGCGCCATCCGCGGCAACATGTTCCGGCAGGTGCAGGAGCGCTGGATGGAGTGGCAGAAGCTCTTCCTGTCCATCATCCCGTTGCCGGAGATCTCCGCGGCCCGGGCCATGCCGCTGCTGTTCCGCACCGTGCCCAACCCGGAGCTGCACAACGGCCAGGCCATCCAGATGATCGACGAGGTCCGGCACTCGACGATCCAGCAGAACCTCAAGCGCCTGTACATGAACAACTACATCGACCCCGCCGGCTTCAACAACAGCCTGCGCAACTTCCAGAGCGACTACTGCGGCACCATCGGCCGGCAGTTCGCCGAGGGGTTCATCACCGGTGACGCGATCACCGCGGCGAGCATCTACCTGACGATCGTGGCCGAGACGGCCTTCACGAACACCCTGTTCGTGGCCATGCCGGCCGAGGCGGCGGCGAACGGCGACTACCTGCTGCCCACGGTGTTCCACTCGGTCCAGTCCGACGAGTCGCGGCACATCAGCAACGGCTACGCCACGCTGCTCATGGCGCTGTCGGACGAGAGCAACCACCAGCTGCTCGAGCGCGACCTGCGCTACGCCTGGTGGAACAACCACCGGGTGGTCGACGCCGCCATCGGCACCTTCATCGAGTACGGCACGAAGGACCGCCGCAAGGATCGCGAGAGCTACGCCGAGATGTGGCGTCGGTGGATCTACGACGACTACTACCGCAGCTACCTCGTGCCGCTGGAGAAGTACGGCCTGGTCATCCCGCACGACCTGATCGAGGAGGCCTGGAACCAGATCTGGAACAAGGGCTACGTGCACGAGGTGGCGCAGTTCTTCGCCACCGGCTGGCTGGCCAACTACTGGCGGATCGACGCGATGACCGACAAGGACTTCGAGTGGTTCGAGCACAAGTACCCAGGTTGGTACAACAAGTACGGCAAGTGGTGGGAGAACTACAACCGTCTCGCGACCCCGAACGGGCACAACCCGATCGTGTTCGAGGACGTCGACTACGTGTACCCCCACCGCTGCTGGACCTGCATGGTGCCCTGCCTGGTCCGCGAGGACATGGTCATGGCCGAGGTGGACGGCCAGTGGCGCACCTACTGCCACGAGATGTGCAAGTGGACCGACGAGACCGCCTTCCGCCCGACCTACATGGGCCGCGAGACGCCGAACATGGGCAAGCTGATCGGCAAGCGCGAGTGGGAGACGCTGTACCACGAATGGAACTGGGCCGACGTGGTCTCCGACATGGGCTTCGTGCGCGACGACGGCAAGACCATGGTGGCCCAGCCGCACCTGAACCTCGACCCCAAGAAGATGTGGACGCTGGACCACATGCGGCGCTGCCCACCGCTGCTGAGCCCGAACGTCCTGCTCAACCAGATGTCGGCCGAGGATCGCGACGCGTTCCACGCGGACTACATCAAGCAGGGGCCTGCCGGTCGCTCGTCGGGGTCACCCAAGCCGTAGGCACGTGACAGTAGGGGAGGAGGACCCGGATCCCGGGTCCTCCTCTCTGCTCGCAGGGACAGCTGGGCCTCGACTACTCGGCCGCGGACGGGAGGGCAGGAATGGCTGACAAGCACCTGGTGCGCTTCGAACCAGTGGGCATCGACATCGAGGTGCGCGAGGACCAGACGATCCTGCGCGCCGCGTTCGAGCAGGGCGTCATGCTCATGCACGGTTGCAAGGAGGGTCAGTGCTCGGCGTGCAAGTCCTTCGTCCTGGACGGCGAGGACATCGAGCTGGACCGGTACTCGACGTTCGCCCTGCCCGACTTCGAGAAGGAGGAAGGCTTCACCCTGCTCTGCCGGGCGCACGCCTACGAGGACCTGACGATCGAGCTCCTCAACTACGACGAGGAGATCATCCGCTCGGGGCTGCCGATCCAGGACGCCAAGGCCGAGGTCGTCTCGATCGACGCGGTGACCCACGACATGCGCCACGTCGTGCTGCGGCTGACCGAACCCACCGAGGTCAAGTTCTTCCCCGGTCAGTACATGGACATCGCGATCCCGGGTAGCGAGGCCACCCGGTCGTTCTCGATGGCCAACATCTCCAGCCGCGCAGACGGGCGACTGGAGTTCATCATCAAGTGCTACCCGGACGGGGCCTTCTCGACCTTCCTCGACGGTCAGCTCGAGGCGGGGGACACCCTGGAGCTGACCGGTCCCTACGGCGTGTTCACGCTGCGCGAGAGCAGCGACAACGACCTGTTGTTCATCGGCGGTGGGGCGGGCATGGCCCCGATCCTGTCGCTGCTGCGCGCCCTGGCCGACCGCAAGCTCGACCGGACGGCGACCTTCTACTACGGCGCGCGGACCCGCAAGGACCTCTGCTTCACCGACGAACTGGCCGCGCTGGAGAAGAGCCTGCCCGGCTTCCGGTACATCCCGGCGCTGTCGGCCTCCGAGGACGAGGACTGGGAGGGCGAGGTCGGGTTCATCACCGACATCGTCAAGGCCAGCGGCACTGACTTCGCGAAGACCGACGTCTACGTCTGCGGTCCGCCCCCGATGGTGGAGGCGGCCCTGGACATGTTGCCCGGCCTCGGGGTGGCCGAGAAGCACATCTACTACGACAAGTTCACGACCACCGGTGACAACGCCAGCGATTAGGGCCGACTGAGTGAGGAGTACCGCGGCATGACCGACGTACAAGAGACCGTGCAGGAGCGCAGCTTCCCCAAGCCGGTGTTCACCGACGCCGAGGCCGGCGCCAAGGAGTTCCCCGACTCGACGGCCCGCCGCTACAACTACTACGAGCCGGCCAAGCGCAAGCAGTCCCACTACGAGGACGTCACAGTCGAGGTCCAGCCCGATCCCCGGCACTACCTGTCCCAGGGTTGGCTGTACGGCTTCGCCGACGGCAAGGGTGGCTACCCGCTGGAGTGGACCGCACTCAAGGCCTGGGGCAGCGACCGGCCGCTGCCCGAGCGCGGGCCGGGTTCCGGCGGCAAGGGCTACGACTGGCCGGCGCACGGCTGGCACGAGTTCCGCGACCCCAACGAGGAGTGGGAACTCACCCTCTACCGCTACAACGCCAACGTCGTACGGCAGATGACCCAGAACATCCAGGTCGCCCGGCAGGCCAAGGCGTTCGAGCAGTGGAACCCGAACTGGATCCGCTTCGTCGAGCAGCACGTCGGCGCGTGGATGCACCCCGAGCACGGCCTCGGCCTGTACCTGTTCGCCAACGCCAACCGGCGGGCACCGACGAACATGCACAACAACGCGATCTCGGTGAACAGCATGCACAAGATCCGCTTCGCCCAGGATCTGGCGCTGTACAACCTCACCCTGTCCGAGGAGATCGACGGGTTCGACGGCGCCGCGCACGTCGAGACGTGGAACTCCGACCCGACGTGGCAGGGCGTACGCCGTACCGCGGAGGCGCTCACCGGGATCGACGACTGGTGCGAGGCGATTTTCGCGGCCAACGTCATCTTCGAGCCGCTTGTCGGCGAGCTGTTCCGGAGCAACCTCGTGCAGCAGGCGGCCGCGGGCAACGGCGACTTCGTCACCCCGACGGTCGTGGGCGCGGGGGAGTACGACTACGCCCAGCGCGACCTGCGCTACACCCGCGCGATGTTCCAGCTGCTGACCAGCGACCGTGAGTTCGCCGAGCACAACAAGTCGATCATGGCCCAGTGGCTGTCCAACTGGGTTCCGCAGTGCCTCGACGCGGCCCGGACCCTGCAGCCACTATGGTCCCTGCCGGACTCCAAGCCGCCGCGCTTCGAGGACGGCCTGGACCGGGCGAAGAACCGCTTCCAAGGCATCCTGTCCGATCTCGACCTGCAGGTACCCGAGGAGTTGGCCCAGTGACCACGACAACCGAGAGCCCCTTCAAGAGCAACAACACCGCATCCAACATGTGCGGCTTCACCCTGATGAACAACCAGATCGGCGCCGTGGTCGCCGAGGTCATGCGCGGCAAGGAGGGGGTCAAGGTGACCCACCTGCCCTCGATGATCCGGGTGGACGCCCAGAACCGGATGGACCTCATCTACGCCGAGGTAGACGAGGCGCTCGGCGAGGAGGACGACTTCTTCGACGCCGCCGAGTTCGAGGAGAGCATGTCCACCCACTACGGGCGGATGATCCACGAGGACGACCGGACGATCATGTTCGCCAACCCCGAGGACGCGGCGGAGTACATCGACTTCGATCTCGTCGCCCGGTAGGGCTAGCGGGCAGGCTTTGCCCGTTGGCCCGCACACACTCGATCCAGCCCTCAGGAGGAACCGTGTACGAGAAGGACGGCGAGAAGTACTTCGTGGTCGACAGCCACATGCACTACTGGGACGCCTCGCCGGAGAACTGGGTGCCTGGTGCGGAGCAGTACGCCAAGGGTTGGATCGAGTGCTTCCACGCCTACATGGGTCTCGCGCCGGAGAACACGCACTGGCCGATCGAGAAGTTCATGAACTACGGCGAAGAAACCATGATGAAGGACCTGTTCGAGGACGGGTACGTCGACGTCGGCATCTTCCAGTCGACGTACCTCAAGGAGTGGTACACGACCGGGTTCAACACCACTGAACGCAACGCCCAGCTGGTCGAGAAGTATCCGGGCAAGTTCATCGTCAACGGCCGCTGGGACCCGCGTGAAGGCGACGCCGGGATCAAGCAGCTGGAGGAGGACGCCAAGCGCTACAACCTCAAGGGCGTCAAGCTCTACACCGCCGAGTGGCGCGAGGGCTCCCGCGGCTGGACGCTCAAGGACCCGGAGGCGTTCCGGTTCCTGGAGAAGAGCCAGGAGCTGGGGATCAAGAACATCCACGTGCACAAGGGCCCGACGATCTGGCCCCTGGACAAGGATGCCTTCGACGTCTCCGACGTCGACCAGGCGGCGACGCAGTTCCAGGACCTGAACTTCATCGTCGAGCACGTGGGGCTGCCCCGCATCGAGGACTTCTGCTTCATGGCCACGCAGGAGCCGAACGTGTACGCCGGGCTGTCGGTCGTGCTCGGTGGCCTGATGCACGCGCGGCCGAAGTTCTTCGCCAAGGTCATGGGCGAGCTGTTGTTCTGGGTCGGTGAGGACAAGATGACCTTCGGCTCGGACTACGGCATCTGGGAGCCGAAGTGGCAGGTCGAGGGCCTCGTGGCCTGGGACTACCCGGATGACACCTACTCCGACTACCCCCGGGTCAACGTGGCGACCAAGAAGAAGATCCTCGGGCTCAACGCCGCCAAGCTGTACGACATCGAGGTCCCGTTGGAGTGCCGGCTGCCGGTCCCCGAGGACGAGCCGGCATCCCAGGACGACGCGCAGTTGGTGGACGCGGGCGAGGCTCGGCGGTGACTGCCGGCTTGGAGACCAAGCCGGCCCCGATCACACCGCAGGATCCGCACGATCCACTCAGTGCCGCCGTACTCGCGGCGCTGGACGGCGTCCGCGATCCGGAGCTCGACGAGCCGGTCACCACGCTCGGGTTCGTGTCCTCGTGCGCCGTCACCGCCGACGGAGTGGCCGAGATCCGGTTGCGGCTGCCGACGTACTTCTGCGCCCCGAACTTCGCGTTCCTGATGGTCGCCGACGCCTACGACGCGGCCAGCGCGGTGCCTGGCGTACGCCGGGCGGAGGTGGTGCTGGAGGACCACTTCGCCTCGACCGAGATCAACGACGGGGTGGCGGCGCGCGCGGGCTTCGTGCAGGCCTTCGACGGGGAGGCGGTAGCCGAACTCGGCGACCTGCGGCGTGACTTCCTGCGCAAGGCGGTCTGGGCCGGCACCGACCGGGTGGCCCGGCCGCTGGCCGCCGCCGGCTACACCGAGCACCAGCTGGCCGCGTTGAGCCTGGGCCAGACCCCGGACAGCCGCGACCTGCAGCGGCTACGGGCGCGCCGGGCCGAGCTGGGCCTACCGGACGGGGACGACGACCCGCTGCTGCTCGACCCAGCCACCGGCCAGGCCATCGGGATCGAGGCGCTGCCGCTGCACCTGCGGCGAGCCAGGTTGACGCGGGTCAGCCTGGACGCCAACTCCGGGATCTGCCGAGGGATGCTGCACCACCGGTACGGAACCGTCGACGAGCGAGGAGACACCGAATGAAGGCCGTCCGGCTGCACGAGTTCCACCAGATGCCGGTCATCGACGACATCTCCGAGCCGACGGCGCAGGGCCCGTTCGACGTCGTGGTCAAGGTCGGCGGAGCCGGCGTGTGCCGTACCGACCTGCACATCATGGAGGGGCAGTGGGACACCGCCATGGGCACGCCGCTGCCCTACGTGCTGGGCCACGAGAACGCCGGCTGGGTGCACGAGATCGGTGCCGGCGTGACCAACGTGGACGTCGGCGACACCGTGATCCTGCACCCGACCCCGACCTGCGGGCTGTGCCGGGCCTGCCGGGCCGGCCAGGACATGCACTGCAGCTCGAGCACCTTCCCCGGGCTCGACGGCAGCGACGGCGGCATGGCCGAGTACCTCCTCACCTCGGCGCGCGCGTGCGTGAAGCTCGACCCGGCCACCCGGCCCGAGGACGTCGCTGCCCTGGCGGACGCCGGCATCACCGCCTATCACGCGGTGCGCAAGGTGATCCCGCTGCTCTACCCCGGCACCACCTGTGCGGTGATCGGAGCCGGCGGCTTGGGTCACATCGGCATCCAGTGCCTCGCCGCGCTGACAGCCACGACCATCGTCGTAGTCGACCGGAACCCGGACGCGCTCGCGCTCGCCGAGAAGCTGGGCGCCAACCACACGGTCGTCGCAGACGGAAAGCACGTCGATGCAGTCAAGGATCTCACCGGCGGTAAGGGGGCAGACATCGTGCTCGACTTCGTCGCCGAGGAGGGCGCCGAGAACGACGGTTTCGCGATGACCCGGCCAGGAGGCTCCTACAGCGTCATCGGTTACGGCGGCAGCCTGACCATCCCCACCCTCGACATCATCTCCACCGAACGCAACATCATCGGCAACATCGTGGGAACTTACAACGAGCTGGCCGAGCTGATGGTGCTGGCCGAGGCCGGGAAGGTCACCCTGCACACAAAGGCTTACCCCCTGGATGCGGCGCAGGAGGCGCTCGCCGACCTCGACGCCGGCAAGGTCCGGGGTCGCGCCATCCTCGTCCCCTAGTCACCCCTGGTCACCCCTAGTCACCCGTAGTGCCACGACAAACTCACCCACGCTCACAGGAGGAACGATGGCCAAGGATCTGAGGTTCGGCGCGGAGGCCAGGGCCCTGTTGTTGTCGGGAGTCGACCAGCTCGCGGAAGCCGTGAAGTCGACGCTGGGGCCCAAGGGCCGCAACGTCATCCTGGAGAAGATCACCGGCTCACCGGTCGTCACCAACGACGGCGTCACGATCGCTCGCGAGATCCACCTTCGTGACCAGTTCGAGAACATGGGAGCGCAGTTGGTCAAGGAAGCGGCGATCAAGACCAACGACATCGTGGGCGACGGCACCACCACGGCCACCGTG
>JACCSC010000329.1 GCA_013813215.1 Geodermatophilaceae bacterium
GCCGAGCAGCGACCGCCCGATCCGGTGGCGCAGCGCGCGGTGGCGCAGCGCCCGTCGGGGCCGGTCGGCCCGCGACCGCCGTACCAGATCCGGGTCCGCCGGACCGGCGTGAGGGGTGAGCAGGGACTCGGGCCCGTGTACACCGACACCCTGTCGCTGCTGGAGACCAGCGCGCTGGAGGAACTGCTCGGCCGCGCCGAGTTCTTTGCGCTGCCCTCGACCCTGCATCCGGACCGGCCGCACACCGGTGACGTGCGGCAGGAGATCACGGTGATCAGCGCCGGCCGGTCGCACACGGTCGGCTACGACCTGGGCGGGTCGCGGCGTCCGGCCGAGCTCGATGAGTTCGTCAGCCGGCTGGAGCGGATCGCCCAGTGGCGGGGCCCGGCATCCGCTCCGGTGGCCACTGCCGGGCAGGCTCCCCCGAGTGGCCACCCGCCGGCTTTGGCTCCGGCCGCGCCGGTCCGTGCTCCCCAGCCGCTGTTCGCGCCGCAGCCGAGCCCGCCGCCCAAGCCCTGGTACACCCGTCCCGCCGCGCTGGCGGGACTGGCCGCCGCCCTGGTGCTGGCCATCGTGCTCACCGTCGTCCTAGCCACGGGTGGCTCGGATCCGTTGCTGGCTCCCGATTCGGTCGAGGTAGTAGCCACCGCGAGCTCGGTCGAACTGACCTGGAACAAGGTCGAGGGCGCCCTGCGCTACCAGGTGCGCCGCGACGGTGACCTGCTCGACACCACCAGCGAGACGTCATTCGTAGACGAGGCGGTAGAAGGTGGGCAGGAGTACCGCTACACGGTCGTCGCGCTGGGCTCGGGTGAGGCGCAGTCCCCGGCCCGGGCCCGCAGCGTCACCGTGCCCGAGCCGCGGCCGGCGCCACCGGCTCCGCAGGCCCTGCAGGTGCTCCGCGAGAGCGGCGAGGTCCACGTCAGCTGGGACGGGGTCGACGGTGCGTCGACGTACAACCTGTTCCGCGGCACCGTGCGGGTGTACGCCGGGGCTTTCACGACGTACGTCGACGACGCGGCTCCGCTGGGGACGAACCAGTACAGCGTGCTCGCGGTGGCCTCCGACGGAACGCTGTCCGAACGCAGCCGCGCGGTGCCCATCACGCTGTCGGACAGCTGGGGGGCACTGGCCGAGATCGTGGCCGCGTTCCCGAACCTGCTGCCCTCGAATCCGACGGAGAACGGCTACGAGGAGTCCGTCTGCGGCGTCGGCGGCGTCGAGCTGGACTCCCTCGCCGAGGGGATCGCGGTCTGCGACTACCCGAACGGCATCCACTTGGAGCTGCGGTTGTACGCCGACCAGGCCGCTCTGGGCGAACGCACCACGCAGGTGGCCAGCGGGAGCGACGGACCGACCGAGTGGTTGTACGAGGCCGACGACGGCACGCAGACCCAGGGCGGGCTGGTGTACGAGAGCCGGGACGGTGAGGACCCCGCGTACCGGTTCGCCAGCTTCCTGCGCGAGGACCGGGTACTGATCGGGCTGTACGTCCAGTGGTATGGGCACAGCGAGCCGGAGCTGTTCAGCCAGTGGTGGCTGCCCGCCCCGTTCTGACGATGACACTTTGTGATCGTGAGGCCAGGACGTGCGGTTGGCGCACGATCCGCCCTCACGATCATGCCGCCGCGGTGAGCTGCAGGGCGTTGGCCCGGCGCAGATCCCGCTGCCACGAGGCGGGTCCCGGTGCCAGGGCACCGTCGATCTCGACGACGAGACCGGCCGAGCGCCAGAGCGCGTCGACCACGAACCGGCCGCTCGGCGTCACGACGGCGACGTTCCACTTCGGCTCAGGCAGTCCGGCCCGCAGGATCAGGCGGCGAAAGCGAACCTCGCCCGCGGAGCGGGATCCGGCCTGCACCGGCACCAACACCTCTGCGGGGCGGCGTCGGCCACGACTCGGCGCGGCGCGGCGCTCGGCTACCAGCTGATCCAGCGTGACCAATCGCTCCTGTACGGCGTGGGACACCAGCGCTGCGATGTCGCGCTCGCCCGCATGGTCTGAGCCGTGTCCACCGCCGCGCGCGCAGCGCTCGTGCACCTCCCGCGCTGTGGTGGCTGAGCACGCTGTCCGCTCCGGCGCAGGCCAACGCCGCACGCCAGTACTGGCGCGGCGACAGCGGACCCCCATGGCGTACGACGACGCCGGGCAGGGCCTGCTGCCAGCGCTCGTGTCGTAGCGCCGTGTGCAGCCGGCGGGGGCTGAGCCCGGCTGCGATCAGGTCGCGGCGGCGGGCCTCACGATCACGACGACGTGGGTGCCGGGTGGTGCTCGCGCAGCACGGCGAGCTGCTCGGCCAGCGCCAGCGCGGTGGGGAGCCGGTCGAGGTCGGGTGCGAGGCAGCTCTGCACGGTCGCGGCTTCCTCGGCGTTGAGGGAGGCGTCGATCACCGGGGGCGTGGAC
>JACCSC010000340.1 GCA_013813215.1 Geodermatophilaceae bacterium
TCCATCCGAGCACCGAGCCGTAGAACGCGCGGAACCGCTTCGAGTCGGCGACCTCGTAGGTGATGTAGGTCAGATCGCCCTGGCCCTTCACGTTGGACGCTCGATCCTCCGGGGCGTCGGCCGGCACCGTGGTCAGCGCGAACGGCGCGCCCTGGTCGTCGGTGCAGTCCGAGATCCGGCCGTAGGGACGGACGTCGATGTCGGTCGCCGTCCCGCCGGCGGCCCTGACCCGCTCGACAGCAGCGTCGAGGTCGTCGACGGCGTAGCAGCAGAACAGCCCCGGGTCGTCCGGCACGGCGTAGATCCCCAGGTTCAGCCGGGTGCCGGCGACGTCGTACCCACGCTCGTTCCGCTCGCAGCGCCAGCCGAGAACGGCGGAGTAGAACGCCGCTGCCCGGGTGGGCTCCGCCGCCCAGACCGAGGCGTAGACGACATCGCCGTGGTGCACCCCGCCCGTGGAAGCGGTCGCGGTCAGCGGAGAGCTCAGCCCCCAGCGGTGACCGAACGGATCGACGATCCAGGCGTTGTGCTGCCCGTGTCCGTCGTAAGGCTCACGGTCGCCGGTCGCCCCCCGCGCCAGCGCCGCTGCCCGGACGGCCTCGGCATCATGCACACCCAGCATCAGGCTCACCGCGCTGGCCTCCGGTGACGGCGCGATCACGCCGATCTCCGGGTGCTCGTCGGCCAGGTAGATCTTCCCCCCACCGATGGTCAGTTCGCAGTGCCCGACCCGGCCATCCGGCATCACGATCGGGTCGTAGGCCACCTCGGCCCCGAAGACATCGACGTACCACTCGATCGCGGCCCGTGCATCGCCCACGGCGAGGTACGGGACGGCCGCGCCGAGCACGGCGTCCTGGATAGCGGCTTCAGGCACTGCAGTGGTGGACACGGCTACTCCTCGGGGCAGGGTGAGTGCCCGCTGAAGGCGAGCGCGCAGGCGGGTGGTGAAATCGGGGTCGGGATCTACAGCCGGGACGTCGAGGCGCAGCGCCCCGAAGGGGTCGGTCATGGGAGCGCCTCCTCGTCGTAGGCGCGGCGGAACGCGCTGCGGGCCCGCACGAGCAACGCCTCGGTGGCGTGCACCGTCCGCTCCAGCGAGGCAGCGACCTCCGGAACCGGGAGGCCGTCGAGGTAGCGCAGGGTCAGGGCGGCGCGATGATGAGGACCGAGCCCGTCGAGTACCCCGCGCACGGCGAGGGCATCCAGGGCCTCGTCCCACGGGTCGGCGCGTGCTGCGCCGGCCGAGTTCTGCTCGGCGGCGACGGCCTGCAGGTCCCGCTCGTCACGTGCCTTGTGCCGCCAATGATCGACCAGCTTGTGCCGCGCCACACCGATCAACCAGGCCGCGCTGAGGGTGCCCGGGTTGGGCCGGCGTACCGCGTCGACCGCGGCGAGAAACGTCTCGGCAGTCAGGTCCTCGGCGAGCGCGACGCCACCGCAGCGGGAGAGCAGGTAGCCGTAGACGTGCGGCAGCGCGTCGTCGTACAGCCGCAGCAGGTCCTGGCCCCCGTCCACCCCAGCCGTTGACTGCATGTCCTTATCGTCGTTGCTCGCGGCCCGACTCCGACGGGTCGGGCCGCTGAAAGTCGCAGGCATGGTCCCTGGCAGGTCGGGTAACGATGAAGCATGTCTGTCGACGATGTGATGGAACCCGAGGACAACGCGCCCGGCCGTGACCGCCGTGAGCACGGCGGCGCCGTGTTCGACCGCCCGGACGACGACGCGCTCGCGGAACGCACCGCGCAGGAGCGAGTGGACGCCGGTGTGCAGGACTACGACCCCGACTCCGTGCCCGCCGCCGACGAGGAACCTGGCGCCGAGCCGCCGGACTGACCGCGCGGTCAGCCGATCAGCGGTCGGTGGGCGTAGAGGTCGCGCAGCAGGCAGATCTCCGCGCCGTGGTGGATGGCTTCCCGGTTGATGTGCAGCACGAGTTCTGACATAGGCCGCTCGGTGAACGGTGGCTCTTCCCCGCAGGCCCGAGCCAGGGCGGCGTCGTCGAGGCCGCGGACGCCGGCGATCCACGTCGCATAACCCTGGTCGAGCCGGGTCAGGGCCTCCGCCGCGGTCCCGGGGTAGTCGTAGTCCGGGTAGCTCACCGGCGGGCCGCCGAAGTGTCGCGCGTTGCGCTCCCCGAAGACGCCCACGAGCAGGTGCGCCAGCCGCCAGGCGATCGTGGTGACGGGTGCCGGCTCGGGCTCAGGCAGCGCGAAGTCGACGGTGAACGCGCCCGAGCCCGCCGCCATCGGCGCGGTACCGGTGCCACGCGGGCGCACGTTCCAGCAGCCGCTCACCGGCTCCCAGCGGTACTCCTCGTCGGTGAGCCCCGCCAGCCGGGGCCGCAGGTGCGCCTGCCAGTGCCAGTCGAGCTGGTCTGCGAGTTGGGTGGTCCAGTCGGTGTCCATACCTGCAGGCTAACTACTGTTGCGGACAGTTCCGGTCCGCAATAGGTGTCAGACTCGGTGCATGCTCTCGTCGTCGGCGCGGCTGTTGCAGCTGCTCGGCCTGCTGCAGCAACGCCAGCTGTGGTCGGCGTACGACCTGGCCGACCGGCTGGGGATCACCGAGCGGACGGTTCGGCGCGACGTCGAGCGGCTGCGCTTGCTCGGGTACCCGGTGTACGCCGCACCGGGGTCCGGAGGCGGTTACCGGCTCGGCGCTGGTGCGGAACTGCCCCCGCTGCTGCTCGACGACGACGAGGCGGTCGCCGTCGCGGTGGGCCTGCGGGCCGCCGGGCTCGGGGCGATCGAGGGCCTCGGCGAGGCGTCGGCCCGCGCGCTGGGCAAGTTGGAGCAGGTGCTCCCGGCCAGATTGGTGCACCTGGTCACCACGCTGCAGGCCGCCACCGTCCCGCTGGCCGCGGCCGCGGCGACCGTGGACACCGAGCTGCTGATCGGGCTGGCCGCGGCCTGCCGGGACAGCGTACGACTGCGTTTCGACTACCGGCCCCGCGACGGCGAGCCGGCCTACCGGCGGGTCGAGCCGCACCGGCTGGTGAACGCGGGGAACCGGTGGTACCTCGTCGCCCGCGACGAAGATCGCGACGACTGGCGGACGTTCCGAGTCGACCGCATCGTCTCGTCGCTGACCCGGGGCGGCGGGTTCGTCGCCGTCGACCCGCCTGATGCGGCTGCCCTGGTGGCGGCGGGAACGACGATCGCGCCGTACCGCTACCAGGCCCGGTTGCGGCTGCACGTCAGTCTGGCCGAGGCGGCCGCGCTGATCCCGCCGACCGCGGGCGTGCTCAGCTCCGAGGGTCCGGTCAGCACGCTGCTGGACATCGGATCGAACTCGCTGGACGCCATGGCGATGCACATCGGCCTACTGGATTGCCGGGTCGACGTGCTGGCTCCGCCCGAACTGCGCGCCCACCTCGCCTTGGTCGCGGAGCGGATCTCCCAGGCCGCCCGGCCGTAGGACCGGCGATCAGGTCTCGCACTGCATGACGAGTTCGTCCGGTTCGCCGTCGCAGCTGTCCGTTCCCGTCCCGCCGTTGAAGATGTCCATACCGGCGAGTCCGCGCAGGGTGTCGTCGCCGCCGAGTCCGAACAGCACGTTGTCGAAGGCGTCTCCGGTGAGGGAGTCGGCGAAGAACAGCGACCCCACGGCGCCGTCGATCGTCTCGATGACGGTTCGCGTCGCCCCCGGACACCGACTGGGTGGTCAGGTCGACTGTGACTCCCGCGGGAGAGTCGGCGTAGCTCACGAGGTCCGCACCGGTGCCGCCGAGCAGGGTGTCCGCGCCCGCGTCGGGCAGCAGGATGTCGTTGCCGGCGCCCCCGGTCAGGGTCCGCGCGTTGACGGTGACCGGCCTGCGGTCCAGCAACAGTGCGGCGCTGATCCTGAGCGCCGGCCCCGACCTGACGACGTTCGCCCTG
>JACCSC010000367.1 GCA_013813215.1 Geodermatophilaceae bacterium
CGTGCCTGTGCCGTTGCGCCTGCTCGGGCGCGGCCTGCTGAGCGTCGTCGCGACGGTGCTCGTGCTCGGCACTCTGGTCACCGGCACCGGGCCGCACGCCGGCGATCCGGACTCGCCGCGGATGGGCTTCGACCTCGCCGTGGTGAGCCAGCTGCACGCCGACGCGGTTCTGCTGCTGATCGGGATGACGGTGGCGATGTGGGCGGGGTTGCTCGCTGTCGGAGCCCCTCGAGCGGTCAGCCGGGCTGCGCTCACCCTGCTCGTGGTCGAGCTGGCGCAGGGGCTGATCGGCTTCGCGCAGTACTTCACCGATCTGCCGGTGCTGCTCGTCGGGGTACATCTGCTCGGTGCGGGACTGGTGGAGGTGTACGCCGTGCTGCTCTATCTGAGGCTACGAACGAAGGTGCCTGCGGATGCGGTCCGACAGCCTCGGAGCGCAACCGATCAGCAGCAGAAAGTTGTTGCGTAGCAACGGCTTTGAGCGCCCGAAATTGTCGTACCCGTTGGCTAGCTTCAAGGTGTGAGTACGACGTTGCAGGAACCCTCCGTGTCGTTGCCGGGCGGTCTGGAGTCGGTGCTGAGCGTGTTGTCCGCGGCGTTGGACGTGGGGCAGGCGTCCGAGCTGTGGCAGGTGCCGGATCGTGGCCTGGCCGGCGCGGCGGTCGAGTGCGGGCGGCTGACGTCCCGCATGCAGGCATTGCTGGTCCGGCTGCTCGGTGAGGTTCATGCCCGCGACCTGGCCCTTCGATCGGGTGCCTGCTCGACCACAGCGTGGACCCGACACGCGCTCAACCAGACTCCGCGGGAGGCCCGGACGCTGGTCGGGGTGGCCACGGCGCTGCGCATCGGCATGGCCACGACGGGTGCGGCGTTCGCCGCTGGGGAGCTGTCGCTGGCCCAGGCCGCGGCCATCACCACCACCGTCGGCGAGCTTCCCGACGACGTGCCCGCCGAGGTGCGGGAAAGGGCCGAGGCCGAGCTGGTCGGCTACGCGGACCGATTCGACGCGCAACAGTTGACCCGGCTCGGCTCACACATCCTCACCGTGGTCGCCCCGGAGATCGGTGAAGCCCGCGACGCCGAGGCGTTGGAACGGCAGGAGCAGCAGGCGCGGCGACGGCGGGAGTTGTTCTTCACCCCGGACGGGCACGGCACCGTGTTCGTCCGTGGACGCTTGACCGACGAGGCCGCGGCGATCGTCCGTGCGGTGTTGGACCCGCTGGCCCGTCCACTGCCGGCCACCGCCGACGGTCCGTACCCGCGGACCGCCGGGCAACGGCGCGCCGACGTACTGGAGGAACTGGCCCGCCGCGCCCTCGCCGGCCACACCGATACGGCGACGACGGTGTTCGTGACAATCCCGTGGCAGACCCTGACCGACGGCCTCGGCCTCGCCACCCTGCCCGACGGAACACCGCTGTCCCCTGGCGCAGCAAGGCGGATGGCCTGCGACGCCGAATCATCCCCGCCGTCCTCGGCGGCGCGAGCGCCGTCCTGGATGTCGGTCGCAGCCAGCGGCTGTTCACCGGCGCTCGTCGCCGAGCGTTGATCCTGCGCGACAAGGGCTGCGCGTTCCCCGGCTGCGATCGACCCTACGAATGGTGCGACGGACACCACATCCTCGGCCACGCTCGCGGCGGCGGCACTGCCCTTGGAAACGGGGTCCTGCTCTGCGGCGTCCATCACCACGTCGTGCATAACGACGGCTGGGAGATCGTGATCGCCGACGACGGCGTACCCGAGTTCATCCCGCCGCCGACCGTCGACCCGAGCCGCACACCCCGACGCAACCACCGCCACGAGTAGGCCGTCACACGGTCGTCACGACCGGGCTCGTTCGAAGAATCGCAGCCGGTTCGAGAACGGGTCGATGAGCTGCATTTCGCGCCCGCCTCCCGGGCCGTCCTCGAGCCCTGGGTTGAGGAAGGGATAGCCCTTCGCCGCTAACTCGGCGTCTAGTCCTACAGCCGTAGATCGTGATCATTGGTTCTCCCGTTGTTGGTAGTGGCTGTGGCGGGCTCGGGCTTGGTGTCGTCGCCGCCAGTGCGACCAGCGCAGCAGGCTGGCGGCGGTCAGCGCCGCGCCGAGGAGGAGGGCGTCGATGAGCCGGCGGAGTTCGTTGACGGTGAGGTCGATCAGCCCGGCGGGGCTCGGGTCACTCTCACGTTCGGCGGCGGTGGTCACGGCGAGGAAGGCGTGGGCGAGCATGGCCAGGGTGGTCCAGCGGTGCCAGGATCTCCAGCGGCGGACCTGGTGCTGGTCCAGCCCGGTCAGGCCCTTGCCGGTTTGGAAGGCTTCCTCGATCCGCCAGCGTTGCCCGGCGACGCGGACCAGCGCGGTCAGCGACACCGGCTGGGGTGTGTAGCAGCGCAGGTAGGCCAGCTCCCCGGTGTTGTCGTTGCGGCGGATCAGCAGATGATGCAGACCTGCCTCCCCGGGGTCCTCGCCGTGCAGGTCGATCCAGGCCCAGGAGTACAGCCGCTCACCCTTGCTGCCAGCGCCGGCGGCGCGGTTCTGCCAGGCGTGCTCGGGCATCATCCGGGCCAGCGTGTGGACCCGGATCGCCCTGGCCCCGGTGGGCACTCGCCGGTCGGCCGCGACCTGCAGCACGTAGCCCAGTCCGGCGGCTCGCACCGCCCGGCGCAGCTGCGGGTCGGCGCCATACACCTCATCACCGGCCACCCAGGCCGCGGGCACCCCAGCGGCCAGGGCGGCGGTGATCATCGCGGTGGCCAGCTGCGGTTTGGTGGCGAACCCCACCGTGTCGGGGACCCCGGCCGCCGCGCACCGACCCGGATCGTCGACCCAGGACCGGGGTAGGTACAGGGCGCGGTCGATCAGGGCGTGCCCACGTGGGGCGGCGTAGGCCAAGAACACCGCGACCTGGGAGTTCTCGATCCGCCCGGCGGTGCCGGTGTACTGGCGTTGCACCCCGACCGAGTGGCTGCCCTTCTTCACATCACCGGTCTCATCGACCACCAGCACCGCCCCCGGGACGCCGAGGTGATCGGCGACGTAGCCGCGCAGATCGTCGCGGACGGCGTCGGCGTCCCACTGGGCGCGGCCGAGCAGGTGCTGCAGCCCGTCCGGGGTGGCCTGCCCGCGGTGCTCGGCGATCGTCCAACAGTTCTTCCGATCCAGCCCGGACACCAGCCCGAACATCAGCGCGCCGGCGTGCCGCCGCGGCTCGTACCGGGCGAACCGCGACCCGATCCGGTCCATCACCTCACCGAAGGCATCCCACCACCGCGCAGGCCCTACCCTGTGGGCCGCGGGCCTCGCGGCTTCTGTGTTCCACACAAGCACCGGAGGATCACGCGGTGGCCGCCCCAACCGGCGTCGACACGCCCAAGGTCACGATCTACGGCTGTAGGACTAGCCGCCGACCACCTGGATCGTAGGACCGGTCGCGGGCTGGCAGTTGTTGTTTTCCTGAAGTTCGAGGACCTGGAAGAGATCGTCTGCGCAGCTGATCAGGTAGTAGGCGCCCGGCGCAACGTCACGGGGGATGCCCGTGGTGGTGGTGCCATGCTGGTCACCGCGCTTGTCGAAAGCGAGGACCTTCAGGCGGCCGGGCAGCAGCCGGTCGGCACCGTCGCGGAACTGATCGGTGGACAGGTAGATGCGGGTCACCGACGCCCCGGCCGGGAAGTTACGGGAGTTGCCGGTGGTGGCCTGCACGGTGAACCGCTCACCGATCACCAGTGGGCGACCGTCCGGCGGCGTCGGCATAGCGGCGTAGGCCTTGAGGTCCGGCCGGGTCGACTGCACGATCTGCACGGTGGTGGCCGAGGCCGCACAGTTGTTGGTGCCGTCCGGGTCCCCGATCTGTAGATCGTCGATCGTTACGCACGCGACGATGAAGAAGTCGCCGTAGCCCATGTTGGTCGGCACGGTCACCTGCCGGGTGACGGTCCTGGTCTGGTTCGGCCCGAACGATGGCACGCTGCTCGCGCCATTGAGCTGCCGGTCCCCACCCAGCGGCGTCTGGTCGCGCGACAGGTAGTAGCGGGTGGTACTCGGCCCGGCCGCGACATCCGCGACGTTGGCGACCACCGCCGAGACGGTGAAGATCTCACCCTGCTGGCGCAGCTGCGGCGGGTCCGATACAGCCGTGACGGCGAGATCGGCGAACTCATCCGCCGCCGCTGGCGCGATCCCCAGCGGCACCACGGCCACCCCCACCCCCATGGCCAGCGCGACGGTCAGAGTCCTAGGTGCAATGCGCATCGTGTCCCCCTGGGGTAGCTGGTGCGTGGCCGCGATCGCGAGCGCGACTCGATTGTGTCCTATCGTTACAGCGGGTAAGCGGATCACCCAAGCGCCCAGGTTTTGTTGGCGCCGAACAACGTGAGTCCCACCGAGTAGAAGAGCCGCCGCCGCATCGTCAACGTCTCCAGCACAATGGGTTCGCTCAGCGACCAGGCCGACCCCAGCTCCCCGTACTACTCGATGATCGTCCCGGCCTGTCAGGCCTCATAGGCCGCGCTGAACAGCGTCACGATCAGCCTGGCCAAGACGCTCGCCGAGACCGGCATCACGGTCACCTCCGTCTGCCCCGGCTTCGTTCAGACCGACCTGACCCCCGCCAACCGCGAGCGCGCCCCCCTGACTGCGGAGCAGGCCGCCACCGTCGTCGTGACGGTTGCGCAGCTGCCGGCCAGCGCTCCGTCCGGCCAGTTGCTCGCGCAGAACGGTCCCGTCGCCTGGTAGCGGACGTCGTGGCCGACCTCGGATCGCTCGTACGGCGAAGTCCGGTAGTGCGCGTCCTCGGTAAACAACGTCCGTACGCCGTCCAGGTCACCGGCCCGCCAGGCGCGTTCGTACTCCCCGACCCACCGCATGACCTCGTCGCGCGTCATCAGGCGAGTCTGGCACCCGAGCCCGCAGCGTTATCCGGTCGACTGCTGTGCTCTGCTGCGGACATGCACGTCATCGTCACCCAGGTGGCGCCCAGTCCACACGTAGCCGCTGAACTGCTGGCGCTGCTCCCTGAGTGGTTCGGCATCGAGTCCTCGGTTCAGGAGTACGTCGAGGCGGCCGCCCGGCT
>JACCSC010000474.1 GCA_013813215.1 Geodermatophilaceae bacterium
CCCCCCGCTGGAGACACGGCAGGTGGTGTTCGCCGGCCACGTGCTCGGCGAGCGTTGGGCTCGTGTGATCGGCGTGGTCGACGGCGAGTTCTACGGTGTGTGGTTCGGCAGCCGCCGCGGCCAAGACGGCCCTGACACTCCGTCGCTTCTCGAGCAACCCGTGCCCTTCGATCCCTCGGTTCCGGACAGCTGGAGCGATCTGCGCAACTCGTCCGGACCGGCGGTGATCGTGGCCCAGCCGGGCGATCAGATCAGCCCGCTCGACTAGTGGGGGGCCGGACTCAGCGCTCGGTCGAGTGCGGGCGGCGTCGCCACCAGAGGACCACGATCGCGCCCGCGACGACGCCCGGTCCGCAGTGGACGGCCAGGACGCCGAGCAGGCTCGGGCCGCCCCAGTCGTCGCGGTACGTCGAGGCATCGGTCACGTCGATCACGAACGGCTCGACCACGGCGCGCACGACGAGGTATAGCGCGAGCACGAGCCCGAGACCGACCAGTACGCGGCGCAGCACGATGGCCAGGATGCCGCGTCCGATGACTTCGCGGGCGTCGCGGAGTCTGCAACACGGACAACGACCTGTCGCTACTCCCCTGGAGGACCCTTGACTGACACCTTCGATCTCGGCCCCGCCACGAAGCAGATGCAGCGTCTGGTCGCCGGCGTACGCGAGGACCAGCTGGCCGACCCGACGCCCTGCGAAGGCACCACCGTCGGGGCGCTGATGGGTCACATCAACATGCTGAGCGCGGCCTTCCGCGCGTGCGCCACGAAGGAGGAACTGCCCGGTCTGGACCAGCCGCCCCCGCCACCGTCGGCGGACAACCTGCCGGCCGACTGGCGCACGTCCCTGCCCACCCGGCTCGGCGCCCTGGCCGAGGCGTGGCGCGACCCGGCTGCCTGGCAAGGGATGGCCACGGCCGGCGGCGTGACCATGCCTTCCGCGGTGATGGCCACCGTCGCCCTGGACGAGGTGGTGCTGCACGGCTGGGACCTGGCCCGCGCCACCGTCCAGCCGTTCGAGGTCGACCCGGTCAGCACCGAGGTGGTCCTCGGGTTCACCTCCGCGATGACGGCCCCGGAGGAGGCGGCCGGCCGCGAGGGGCTGTTCGGCCCTGTCGTACCGGTACCCGACGACGCCCCGGCATTCGACCGCGCGCTGGGCAACGCCGGCCGCGACCCGCACTGGAGGCCCTGAAACCCGACAACGGATGCGCTCAGAGCCCTCGATTGCCGCTAGCGCATCCGTTGTCGGCTATTCGCGGTCGGCGAGACGACGTCGGGCACCGAGCAACAGGTCGCGAGACACCGCAGCGGTCAGCGCGGGCACGTTGGCAGCCCCAGGCGTGCCGGTTGCGCGGCCAGCCAGGCCAACCGACCGCCGATAAGGACGAGCAGGTCAGTGATCAGGTCGGCGTCCGGCGCCTCCGGCCAGCCCGTCATCACCTGGTCGAAGTACGGCGATGCGCCCCACTGCACCGCCAGGGAGAACCGGTCGGCCCAGCGCGGACGCAGCCGGGCCATCCCCAGTCGAGGATGACGACGCTGCCGTCCGGGCGGAGCAGCATGTTGTCCTCGCGCAAGTCCCAATGTGAAAGCGATTCTGACGGCAGCTGGTCCGGCAGGTCGACTATCCGATCCAGCAGCTCGGGGACACGGCTGACGGCCCAGAGCGGGAGGTAGCGCTCGGGCGACGGGACGATCGCGTCCCGCCAGGTGGTGACCATGCGACGGGCGGTTTCGGCCAGGGACGGCAGATCGGTCAACGCCGACGGTGGCGGGCAGAGCTCGGCGGATTGGACGGTCACGGTGTCCCACACCGCCGCTGCGTCGGCGGCGTCGGTCAGGTCGGGGAAGCGCCCTTCGATGTCGTCGAGCAGCAGGGCGACCCAGTCGTCGTCGTACGACGACCGCAGCCGCGTCCGGTAGGGGACATCAGGCAGCGCGGAGAGCACCGCGATCTCCCGGCGGAACAGCTCCGCGGTCCCGTCACTCAGCCGCGCGCCCGTGGCCTTGACGAACGCCCGCGCACCGGCCGCGGTGCACAGCCGGGCCGCGCAGCCGGGCGACATCCCGCCGACCTGGGTCTCGGCCTCGACCACCGGCGCTCCGAGGGCGTCCTCGACCCACACTCGCACCGACAGCGGGATGTCGGCGTACGAGCGCCGAACGCTCGCGCCACCCGGCCGTGGCTAGACGGCCTCGCCGGCCGCCTTGAGCCGGGACATCGCCCGCAACGCCGCCTGCCGCTCCGGCTCGTCGTCGGAAGTCAGCGAGGAGTTGTCCAGCGCCCGGCGGGCGCGGGAGACGTCGATCTCGTCGGCGAACTCGGCCAGCTCGGCCAGGATGGACACGCCCTGCTCGGTCACCGACAGGAACCCTCCGTGGACCGCGACCATGAGCTGCTCGCCGCCCTCCTCGTCGATCCGGACCACACCGCCGTCGGCCAGCTGCCCGAGCAGCGGAATGTGACCGGGCAGGATGCCGAGTTCGCCTTCAGTGGTCCGGGCCAGGACCATGGTGGCCTCGCCGGACCAGATCATCCGCTCGACGGCGACCAACTCGACGTGCAGGGTGGAATCGGCCATCCGGTCAGCCAGCCAGCTTCTTGGCGTTGCGCTCCAGGTCCTCCAGGCCTCCGCACATGAAGAACGCCTGCTCGGGGTAGTGGTCGTACTCGCCCTCGGTCAGGCTCTTGAACGACTGCAGCGTCTCGGC
>JACCSC010000419.1 GCA_013813215.1 Geodermatophilaceae bacterium
AGGTCACCGTGCGGACCTTCCTCGTGCCGGCCACGCTCGCCACCGATCGACGGGCCTGGATCGAGCTGGACAAGTTCCTCGTGGCCCTGCCCGCGGGCTCGCGCGTGGTCGTCGCGCGCGGCGACGCTGACTCCTCCGTCGTTAAGCGACCGATCGACCTCAGCCCGAACCAGGCGCTCGCCGCCGGTGTCGATCCCAACGACGACAGCTACTGCGACTGTGGCTGGCCGTACACGTTGCTCTTGCCGAGGGGCAACGCCGCGGGACTGCGCTGCCGGCTTATGGTGATGTGCACGGACGCCGCGATCGACCTGGTCCCGGTGCAGGGCCACTGCGGGTCGATGAGCTTCTGCGGCGCGGTCGACCGCTATCCCGACGCCCGGGACATGGGCTACCCCTTCAACCGACCGTTCGCCGGATCACGGGCGACCGCCATCCGGGACGTGATCCTCGGCGCGCCGAACACGGCCGCCCGGACGGTGATGATCCGGCACACGTCGTAGCCGTCACAGCGGTACGACGACCTCCCGCCACCACCCGCTCGCCGCCCGGCAGTCCTGCGTGTTGACCAGCTCGCTGCGTGCCTCCAACTCCTCGACCAGGCGGCCCCGCGGAACTTCGGTTCCCCGACTCTCACTGCCGTGCTTGCCGGCCCGCGTCGACAGGAGGGTGATGAGCCGCTCGGCCGGGTCGACCTGGCCGGCGCGGGCGAAGCCTCCCCACAGCATGGTGCGCGGCGTGGAGTTGAGGCTGCCGTGGTGGCCGACCTTGTAGACGCGGGTCTGGCTCAAGCGCGCGCAGATGTCGGCGGAGTTCGGTGCCCGTTGCAACGCATAGCTCCAGTTCTCCAGCTGCGCGTCACCGGGGAACAGCAGCAACGTCTCTCCGATGGTGAACAGCAGGATGAGGCTCGTGTTGTTCATGACGTCGTCCAGGATGCGCACCAGGGACAGCAGCTCCTCGGCCTGCATCTTGTCGATGCGCGGCACCAACCAGCGCGCCTCCTGAGGCACCCGCCGGGCGGTGCGGGCGCCCGGAAAGAGGTCACGGACGGACGGCTGACCGGGAACGGCGTCCGCCGTCGCGGCCAGGTGCCAGAACTCGTCGGCGTCGCTGGCGGCCATCGCCGCTATTTCCGGTGACTGGGCCAGCGTGGGCGGCCCGAGCACCTCGACGCCGACACCGGGCAGCACGTCGGCCAGGCCGAGGTCCGACCCGAACGACGCGTACTCGTGTCGGTCGCCCATGGCCTGCAAGGCCTTCACGGCCTCGGCGTTCTTGATGTTGGTCTCCCCGAGGAACCGCAGCTCGTTGGTCAGGGACGCGGTGACGCCTGGGGTCGCGGCCAGCCGCGGAATCTGGTGCAGCACCTGGGCGGCCGCGGCGTGCAGCCGGTCCAGCCGGGCCGTGAACTTCCGGTTGCCCGCCCTCGGCGAGGACGCCGCGGAATCTGTCGCATCCACGGCCAGGCCAGGTTCCTCGGTCCACGGCTGGACGACGACTTCGGGCTGCAGCCCGCTGATGACGGCGCCCGAACTGCCGGCGAACCCTGAGATGTGATCGGCGTGGCGGTGCGTGGCGATAACGACGTCCAGCTTGCCGCCGCATTGTTCGCCGATCTCTCGCGCCACGTCGTTCATGGACGGCGGCGCGCCGGACTGCGCCTTCTGCGTGCTGCCGAAGTCCACCAGGACAGTGCGGCTGCGGCCCTGGTCGTAGTCGAAGCACAGCAGGATGCAGTCGCCGAAGCCGACGTTGTAGACGAAGATCCGCACGCGGATCGGCGCCGGCCGGGTCACCAGACCTCCGATCGGGACGACGCCGTCTGCGTCGAGCGCAGCCGGTGCACGGCGGCCAGTCGTCCACGGAACGCCGAACCTGCGGCGTACGTACCGGACTCGAACAGGTAGTCCAGCCGAGCCTGCGCCCGCTTACACGCATTCTCGTCGGTCCGCTTCGGCAGCCGGTTGGAGATCTCGAACTTGAGTAGCCCGTACTCGTCGAGCACCAGGGTGCTGCCGCCCTCGAGCACGATGTCGGTGTCCGGATGCATGCCGGGGGGCGGATGCAGGCCGTAGTCACCGAGCTCGGCGGCGGTGATCTTGACGTGCTGGATGCAGGTGGCCACCGTCTCCCGGACCGGGAGGCCGTCCTCGGGCTCGATGCGCAGGCACGGGCGGACGTCGCTGACCCAGCTGTACGCCGTGACCGGCAACCGGAGCCACCGGTGGTTGGCCCAGATGAGGCGGAACATCTCGGTCGGGTCGGACTGAACGCTGCCGAAGCGCACGCCGGTCCGGCGCAGTTGCTTGTCGCTGCGCCGCCAGCAGCCGTCCGGCGTCCCGGAGGCGGGCAGGATCCCGTACGCCGCACAAGACGACAGCAGCGTCTCCCGCAGGTGATATCGCTCGTCGTTGGGCCTAACCTCCGTGTCCGCGGTCAAGGCGGCGGACAGGAAGTCGCCGAAGAGCAGGTCGACCGGCGGGGTGTAGTCCAGGCCGCGGATGGCCATCGTCAAGAGCTGTTCGGCGATGCCCGCGCCCTCCTCCGCGGCCCGCTCACGGTCGACCATGTCGGTGCCCAGCGCCTGCAGCCGCCGAACCCAGACCTCCAGGAAGGCGTGGCACACCGCCGCGACCAGGACCTCGCCGCGCCGGTGCGAGTCGCGGAACTCCAGCCGGTTCAGCAGGTTCTGGTCCGGTTCCAGGTCCACCGACCGCCGCAGCGCGCCGATGCCGCCGGGATCGCGCTCCGGCACCATCTCCTCGGCCAAGGCGAACAGCGCCGAACGCTTGAGCCGATCCGGCTGCAGGGCCGATGCGGACACCGCGCCCTTACGGGAGGCACGCGATCCGCGGCCCGCGTAGTGGTCGATGAGGCGTTGCACCACCTCCCGCATGCTGAAGACCGACAGCAGCGCGACAACGTCAGCAAAGGCCTCGTGAAAGGCGGCCTGGTCAGCCGAGGACGCCCGGAGGAAGCGGCCCCGCAACCCGTGCAGCAGGGCATGCGTCGTCTCGTGCACGACCACGTCGTGCGAGAGGCAGGTGAAGATGGTCCGCTCGCCGCGGTCGAAGTAGCCGAAGAGCAGGGCCTCACTGTCGGGGGAGTAGAAGGCATTGGCTACGGCGAACGCGTGGGGAACCACCTTGAGCTGGTGGCCGGGGAACCCCCACGCCACACGGCGGCCGAGCGCGTACTCGAAGCGGGCGAGCGTGGCCATGACTAGTCCGTAGACGTTCCTCGCGTGGAAGGCGGGGTCGCCCATGATGTTCTCGTCGGAAGGATCGGCGGGGTCCAGGGGGCGGGCCCGCGCGTACATGGTCCGGGTCGTGGCGTCGTAGTCGATCACCTGCACCCGGTGCCCGGTGGGTCCCTCGCGAGCATCTTCGACGGGGACGCTGACCAAGGCCGTGAGGATCCGCCCGTCGACCCGGACGGAGGGGTCCTGCGCCACCACCCTGATCTGCGCGCTGCTGCTCACGGCCATCCCACACCCCTTGCCCGCTGGGCACATGCTGGCGGCGTACGCACCCATTGGCAAGCAGGCACCAGGTTGGCCGCGGGCCCTGGAGCCTCTGCTGGCTGGGATGAGCTGAACGGCACACTCATGGGGTGATCCGCGCCGCTCGACCTGACGATCTGCCGCTGATGGGTGACGTGGAGCGCGCCGCCGGCGCGCCGTTTCGGAAACTCGGCATGACCGCGGTCGCCGACGATGAGCCCCTGACCCTGGCCGACCTGGCGCCGTTCCAGGAGACCGGCCGCGCGTGGGTCGTGACCGACGACGCGGGCGCGCCCGTCGGATACCTGCTCGCTGACATCGTGGACGGAAACGCGCACATCGAGCAGGTCTCCGTGCATCCGAGGCACGCGCGGCGGGGGTTTGGTAGGGCGCTGATCGATACGGCTGAGGCCTGGGCCGAGCAACAGCACCTCGCGGCCCTGACGCTCACGACGTACGCCCACGTCCCCTGGAACGCGCCGTACTACGAGCGACTCGGGTTCGAGGTGCTGGACGAGCACGAGCTGACCGAAGGGCTGCGCCGCGTTCGCGAGCACGAGGCGGCGCGGGGCCTGGCGGCGTGGCCGCGGGTGACGATGCGGCGCCGGTTGCGATCCCGACCGGGAGGCCGCCCGGCGCCTGCTACCTCGTGACGGCACCGCAGGCGGCTGCGCTCAGCGCTGATCTGCGCCGTTCGTCCCGAGGCGCTGACGGGCGGCACGTTCGGCGGTGTCGTGGGTGGACAGCTGCGCATCGTCGGCCTCGCGGTAGATCGTCAGCAGGGTGTCACCGATGCCGCGCAGGCGCCGCTGGAGTTCGGCGTCGTCCCAGCCGAGCTGCTCCAGTCCGACTCCGTGCAGGACGCCCCCGGCGTTGATGACGAAGTCCGGCGCGTAGAGGACACCACGGTCGCGCAGCCGTCGGGCGATGGATGGTTCGGCCAGTTGGTTGTTCGCCGCTCCAGCGACCACCCGGCACCGCAACGTATCGACCGCCGCGGCGTCGAGGACGCCGCCGACAGCGCAGGGGGCCAGCACGTCGCAGTCCGTGCCGATCACGTCTGCGGCATCGACCGGCGCGGCGCCCAGCGTCCGAACGGCGCGCACCACCCGATCGGGGTCGACGTCGGCGACGAGGACCCGGGCGCCGGCTTCGGTGAGCAGCTCCGCCAAGTGCCCTCCGACGCCGCCCAGCCCCTGCACCAGGATGCCGAGACCGGACAGTTCTGAACTACCGAACGCGTGTTGAGTGCTGGCCCGGATGCCGTGCAGGACTCCCACAGCGGTCGCGGGTGCGCTGTTGCCGGACCCGCCCTGAGCGACACTCCGGGAGAACACGTACGGGCACCGTCGAGCGATCCGGGCCATGTCGGACTCGGAGGTGTTCATATCGGGCGCGGTGAGGTAGCTGCCCCCGAGCGAGGCGACGAGATCGGCATACCGGTCGATGATGCGCTCCCTGGTGGCGGCATCAGGAAGCTGGGCGACAGCGAGCACGCCCTTTCCGCCGCCCAGCGGCATCCCCGCCATGGCCATCTTGACCGTCATCGCGGCCGCCAGTCGCAGCCCGTCGGCGAGCCCAGCCGCCGGCTCGGGATACACCCGCAGCCGAGTGCCGCCGGTGGCTGGACCGAGCCGGCTGGAGTGCTGGCACACGAACATCCAGGTGGCCGTCGTGGAATCGTGGGAGATGACCACCTGCTCGCCGTCCCACTCGCGGACAAGTGCTGCGAAGTCGAGGCCCATCAGCGCGTCAGCACGTCGCAAAGGGCGGCGTCGAGACCGCCCGGTGCCTCGACCACGACCAGCGGCAGGCCGAGTCGGTCGGCGGCGGCCAGCGCGGCGGCGCGCAGCTCGTCGTCAGGGTCGGCGGTCAGCCAGACGACCCGGGTGTAGTGCACGAAGTAGGTGTCCCGAAGCTCCGGATACCGGTCGAGTCCGAGTTCGCGCACGACCAGACGCTCGAAGGCGCGGATCAGGAAGTCGGTCAGGAAGTAGGTTCCCGGCTCCTCGTCGAGCAATGCCGCGATGCGCGACGGTCCGGCGTACAGGTCGTAGCAGTGCAGGCCGGGCAGCCGGGTCCAGCCGCGGCGCGCACAAAGTTCGTCTACGGCGCCGTACGTCCCGCAGTCGGCGTACCCGACCACGATCCGGCCGTACGCCGACAGCTCGGCGGCGGCTGCTTCGACCGCGGCGGCGATCCGGGCCGGCCGGTTGTGCAGCACGGGCGGCAAAGGGAAGACGTCCAGCGGCAGGCCCTGACGTTCGGCGACCAGGGTCAGGTCTCGCGACAGCGCGCCGCACGCGATGACCGCGACCCGGCCGGCCGGCTCAGACCGGGAACGCGAGCTGGTCGACGAACCGGTCGTTGAACTCGGGGCGATCGGAGAGTTCGACGTAGCGCACCTCCCTCAGCAGCGTGGCTGCCCCCGCCCGCTCCTGCATCGACAGCAGGGCCATCTTCGCCCCCTCGCCCGCGACGTTGCCCGCGCTCACGATCCGCAAGACGGGCAGCTTCGGGACGAGGCCGATCCGGACGGCGGATGCGGGCGAGAGGTAGCTGCCGAACGACCCGGCCAGCAGTACCTGCTGCACGTCGGACGGTTCCACTCCCAGCTCCACCAGCAGCAGCGACCATCCGGTCGCGATCGCCGCCTTGGCGAACTGCAGTTCACGCACGTCGCGTTGCGACAGGTACACCGACTCGGCCGCCTCGACGCCGTTCCAGGCGAGCACGAAGACCCGCTCCCCCTGCACGGTGTGGAAGCGTTCGGCCAGGCCCGGCGCGATCTCCTTGGCGTCCTCGGCGGTCACCAGTCGCCCGGAGCCGTCGAGCAGCCCGACCCGGATCAGTTCGGAGACGGCGTCGACCAGCCCCGACCCGCACAGGCCGACCGGGGCGACGTCGCCGATCACCTGCAGCTTCACGTCATCGTCGGTCAGGGTGACTACCTCGATCGCGCCGTCCGCGGCCCGCATCCCGCAGCGGATCGCGCCGCCTTCGAACGCCGGGCCCGCGGGTGCGGCGGTGGCCACGATCCGATCGCCGTCGCTGAGCACGAGTTCGCAGTTGGTGCCGACATCGATGAACAGCCGGATCCGCTTGTCCCGATCCATCCCCGAGGCGAGCATCCCGGCCACGATGTCCCCGCCGACATACGCGCCGAGGGCCGGGAACACCATCGCAGGCGCCGCCGGGTGGACCTGCACGCCCAGGTCCGACGCGCGCAGCGAGCGGGGCCACGACGCGGTCGACTGGACGAACGGCGCGACCCCGAGCGGTTCCGGTTCGATACCGAGCACCAGCGCGGTCATCGTGGCGTTCCCGGCCAGCGCCACCTCATAGACCTTGCGCGGGTCGACCCCGGCCTCGGCGCACACCTCGGCGGCCAAGGTGGCCAGGGTGTCCTGCGCGGCGGCCTGCAGGCGGGGCAGCGTCGCTGGATCCAGCATCGTCGCGCTGATCCGGGTGATCACGTCGGCACCGAACGGCTGCTGCTTGTTCAGCATCGAGGCCACCGCGGCCGGTGTCCCGGTGGAGGTGTCGAGCAGCGTGGCCACGACGGTCGTCGTACCGAGATCGTAGGCCAACCCGAACCGGCGCCCGGTCGTGTCGCCGGCCTCCACGTCGATCAGCACGTCGTCGACGACGACCGCGGTCACCTTGAAGTCGGCGGCCCGCAGCACGCTCGGCAGCCGCCGCAGCACGTGCAGGTCGGCCCGCAGCTCCAGGTCGTCCAGGGCGTCGAGCACCCGGTCCAGGTCCGGCCGCTGGTCGGACAGGGTGGGTTCGGCCAGTTCGACGTACCGCTTCTGGATGGCCGGGCGCAGGATCACCTGGCGGCCGACGCCGACGGTCGCCGCCTTGGGCCGCGTGGACAGCGGGGGTACGTCGACGCTCAC
>JACCSC010000423.1 GCA_013813215.1 Geodermatophilaceae bacterium
CGGTCACCGGCAAGAGGCCCACGACGTAGCCCACGTTGATCGTGGCCTGACCGACGAGCCAGATGACGATGGTCGAGCTGACCAGCCGGATGAAGGGGTCCGCGGTCCGCCGGGCGATCCGTACCCCGGCGTAGGCCAGGGTGGCGAACAGGGCGAGCAGGATGAGGCAGCCGAGGAAGCCCAGTTCCTCGCCGAGGATGGCGAAGATGAAGTCGGTCTCCCCGGCCGGCAGCAGGCCCCACTTCATCCGGCTGTTGCCGAGGCCAACGCCCCACCACCCCCCGGAGGCCAGGGCGTACATCCCGCGGATCGACTGCATGCCGGCCCCGTCGGGGTCGGAGAAGGGATCGAGGAAAGTCAGCACACGCTGCATGCGGTAGGGCTCGATCTTGATGAGAGCCACGACCGCGGCCAGCATCACCGCGACCAGGGCCAGGAACATGCTGATCGGCGCGCCGACCGTCCAGAGCAGCCCGAACAGGATGAGCACCAGGCACAGCGTCGTACCGAGGTCGGGCTCCAGCATGATCAGCCCGCCGAGCAGGACGGCCACCGGCACCAGGGGTACGAGCAGGTGCCGCCACTCCCCCAGCATCTTCTGCTTGCGCACCAGCAGGTCGGCGCCCCAGATGAGCAGCGCCAGCTTGGCCAGTTCGGAGGGCTGCAGCTGGAACAGGCCGAGGTCCAGCCAGCGCCGGGCGCCGTACTCCGCCCGGCCGATGCCCGGAACGAGGACGACGCTGAGCAGGAAGATCGCCCCGAGCAGGCCGAGACCGGACAGCCGGCGGTACGTCGAGGGTCGCAGGCGCAGGCCGAGCCAGAGGCCGACCAGGCCGATCAGCATGAACACGACCTGCCGCTCGAAGACCGTGAACGGCGAGCGGGAGTTCGGGTTGGAGTTGACCAGCGACTCGACGCTGGAGGCCGAGAACACCATGACCATGCCGAGCGCGAGCAGCGCGCCGCCGGAGCCCAGCACGAGGTAGTACGACGCCAGCGGGCGGTCGAGGTAGGTCCGCAGCGCGGGCGCCGAAGACGTGGCTCTCACCCTGCGGCCCAGCGGCGCACGGCCTCGGCGAAGGCCCGACCGCGGGCGGTGTAGTCGGTGAACATGTCCCACGATGCCGCCGCCGGGGCCAGCAGGACGGTCTGCCCCGGCCTGGCCAACCCGGCCGCGCGAGCCACCACCTCGTCCATGGCGCCATTGTCTGTTCTCGTCACTTCAGTCACAGGGACATCAGGCGCGTGTCGCGCCAGGGCGTCGGCGAGCAGCTGCCGGTCGGCGCCCAGGAGCACCACGGCAGCGAGCCGATCCCGGATCGAGGCCACGAAATCGTCCACGGCCACCCCCTTGAGCAGGCCACCGGCGATCCAGACCACCTGGCGGTACGCGGACAATGAGGCGGTCGCGGCATGCGGATTGGTCGCCTTGCTGTCGTCCACCCACGCCACCCCGTCGACCGTGACCACGAGCGCGTTGCGGTGCGGTGCCGGGGTGAAGGCGCGCAGCCCGCGGGCCACCGCGTCCGGCGGCACGCCGTACACCAGGGCCAGCCCGGTGGCCGCCAGCGCGTTCGCCACGTTGTGCAGGCCGGGCACCGGGATGTCCGCTACGGCGGCCAGCGCCACCTCCGCCGCTCCGCTGCGGTCGAGCAGGACCCCGGCGCGCAGGCCGAGCTGACCCGGGCCGGGGTCGGCCAGCGTGAACGACGTCCGGCGCGCAGCGCCCTCGGCCAGTCGGCCCGACCACGCGTCGTCGGCGTTCGTGACCGCGACCCGGTTGCCTTGGTAGACGCGGCGCTTGGCCTCGACGTAGGCCTCGAACGAGCCGTGCCAGTCCAAGTGGTCGGGCGCGATGTTGAGCACCGTCCCGGCCAAGGGAGCGATCGACGGCGCGGAGTGCAGCTGCGGGCTGCCGAGTTCCACGGCCAGCACGTCGTAAGGCCCGGCGACGACGTCGACCAGAGCGAGCCCCACGTTTCCCGCCGCGACGGTCCGTAGACCGGCCGCGCGCAGGATCGACTCGAGCATCAGGACGGTGGTCGTCTTGCCGTTCGTCCCCGTGACCGCGAGCCACGGGATCATTCGGTTCCTGAGCTGCCACGCCAGTTCGACCTCGCCGAGCACCGGCAGGCCGGCCGCGCCCGCAGCGACGAGCAGCGGATGCGTCGGCCGCCAGCCCGGCGAGACGACCACCGCGGCCAGGCCCGCCGGGAGATCGGCGGGCAGGCCGACGAATCGCGCGCCGAGGCGTTCCAGTTCGGCGGTGCGCTCGCTCTCCCGCTGGTCGGCGACGAGCACCGTGGCGCCCTGCGCGAGCAGGACCCGCACGACCGCCGCGCCGGCGATCGCGGCGCCGGCGACCAGGACCGTGCGTCCGGCGTACGGCGGCGTGGATCCGGTCCCGGTCACCGGAGGTCGGCGGTCACTGGATGTCGGCGACGGCCAGCCAGTCCGCGTAGAACAGGCCGAGCCCGAACGCGACGGCCAACCCGGTGATGATCCAGAACCGGACCACAACCGTCATCTCGGTCCAGCCGAGGATCTCGAAGTGGTGGTGGATCGGTGCCATCCGGAATACCCGCTTGGGCGCGCCGCCGAAGCGGCGGCTGGCCTTGAAGAACGTGACCTGAACGGCTGAAGAGAGCACCTCGACGACGAACAGTCCGCCGAGCACGAACAGCAGAAGCTCGGTCTTGGTGAGCACGGCCATCCCGGCCATCAGACCGCCGAGGGCCAGCGAACCGGTGTCCCCCATGATGATCCGAGCCGGATTCGCGTTCCACCACAGGAATCCGAAGCAGGCACCGAGGGCCGCAGCGGCGACCAGGGCGATGTCCAGCGGGTCGCGGATCTCGTAGCAGCCCGAGATGGTCTGGCGCGCGCACAGGTGACCGAACTGCCAGAACGAGATGACGACGTACGCACCGAATACCATCACCGACGAGCCGGTCGCCAGTCCGTCCAGGCCGTCGGTGAGGTTCACCGCGTTGGAGAACCCAGCAGTGAACAGGTACGTGAACAGCACGAAGAGCATGGCGCCGAAGGTGATCTCCGGGATGTCGCGGACGAAGGACAGACTCGTCGAGGCCGGTGCCAACCCGTCCCGCTCGAACTGCAGGGCCAGTACGGCGAAACTCACCCCGACCACCAGCTGGCCGACCAGCTTCGCGGTCTTGCTGAGGCCCAAGCTGCGCTTCTTGTGGATCTTGATGAAGTCGTCGAGGAAGCCGACCATCCCCAGCCCGACCAACAGGTAGAGCAAGAGGAATCCGGTCGCCGTCGGGCCGCGGCCGGGCTGGGTCACCAGATAGAGCTGGGCCGCGGCATACCCGAGCACGGTCGAGATGACGATGACCGCGCCGCCCATGGTCGGCGTGCCCTGCTTGACCAGATGGGTCTTCGGGCCGTCGACCCGAACCTCCTGGCCCATCCCCTGACGGCGCAACACCCGGATGGCCAGCGGCGTGCCCAGGATGGAGACGACGAGGGCGGCCACCGCCGCCAGCAGGACCGAAGTCACAGCGTCACCGCAGCCGGTTCGGCCAGCAGGGCGAGGGCGACCCGCTCGAGGCCCACCGCCCGGGAGGCCTTGACCAGGACCACGTCCCCGGGACGGAGTTCGGAGCGCAGCAGGACCACCACTTCACCCGCGTCGGCCACTGCCTGGACGGCGACGCCGTCAGCGGCGTACAGCCTCGCGGCCGGTCCGACGGCCAGGACCCGTTGGACGCCGAGCTCGACCGCCAGTCGAGCGACGGCGGAGTGCGCGGCTGCGGCGTGCGCACCGAGCTCGCCCATCTCGCCGAGCACCGCCCAACTCCGGCCGCCACCGGTCATCGCGGCCAGCGCCCGCAGCGCGGCGGCCATGGATTCCGGGTTGGCGTTGTAGGCGTCGTTGATCACCCGCACGCCGTCGGCCCGGGCGGTGACCTCCATCCGCCAGCGGCTGGCCGGCCGGGCGGTGGCCAGCGCGGCCACGACGGCGTCCAGGGGCATCCCGAGTTCCAGCGCGACCGCTGCGGCGGCCAGCGAGTTGGGTACGTGGTGGGCGCCGTACAGCGGGAGGCTCACGTCGGCCTGCCCCCGGTCACAGATCAAGGTGTACGACGGCCGCCCCGCCCCGTCCAGCCGTTCGTCGACCGACCGGACCGCCGCGCCCGAACCGTGGCCCACGGTCAGGACCCGAGCCCGGGTCCAGCCGGCCATCGCGGCCACCGCCGGGTCGTCGGCGTTGAGCACGGCCACCCCGTCAGCCGGTAGGGCGGCCACGAGTTCACCCTTGCTGGCTGCGATCGCCTCCGGGCTGCCGAACTCGCCCACGTGCGCGGTACCGACGTTCAGCACGACTCCGATCCGCGGTGGCGCGATCCGGCACAGCGCGGCGATGTGTCCCGGGCCGCGGGCGGAGCACTCGAGGACGAGGAACCGGGTGCTGTCATCCGCGCGCAGCACCGTCCACGGATGCCCGATCTCGTTGTTGAAGGATCCGGGCGGTGCCACCGTGGGCCCGGCGGCGGCCAGGACGTGGGCGAGGAGGTCCTTGGTCGAGGTCTTGCCCGACGAACCGGTCAACCCGACGACGGTCAGCCCGGGCAGCCGGTCGACGACCGCGCGCGCCAGCCGCCCGAGGGCGGCCTGGACGTCCGGTACGACGACGGCCGGCACGCCGGTCAGCGGCCGGGCGGCGAGCACGCCC
>JACCSC010000457.1 GCA_013813215.1 Geodermatophilaceae bacterium
GCCCTTCGTCGGCGCCGCCGGGGCCGCCGGGGTCGAGCACGGGGGAGCCCAGCGCACGGTGCTCGCGGTGACCGCCACCGGCCGGGAGGCCGAGGACCTGGCCCACGCGGTGGGCTGCGTGCTGCCGCCGGCCGAGGTCGCGGTCTATCCGTCCTGGGAGACGCTGCCGCACGAGCGGCTCTCCCCCCGGGCGGACACCGTCGGCCGCCGGCTCGCCGTACTGCGCCGGCTGGCGCACCCACGTCCCGACGACCCGGCGACCGGGCCGCTGCGCGTAGTGGTCGCCGCTGTGCGCAGCCTGCTCCAGCCGCAGCTGCCGGGTTTGGGTGACCTGGAACCGGTCGCCCTGGCCGCCGGAGAGGACGTCCACCTGGACGCGCTGATCGAACGGCTCGCCCTGATCGGCTACGTGCGGACCGACCTCGTCGGCCGGCGCGGCGAGTTCGCGGTCCGCGGCGGGATCCTCGACGTCTTCCCGCCCACCGAGGAACACCCGCTGCGGGTGGAGTTCTGGGGCGACACCGTGGAGGAGGTGCGCTGGTTCAAGGTGGCCGACCAGCGCTCCCTGGAGATCGCCGACACCGGCCTCTGGGCGCCGCCGTGCCGCGAACTGCTGCTCACGCCGACCGTCCGGGCGCGGGCCGCGGCGCTGCTGGAACAGCACCCCGAGCTGTCGGACCTGCTCGTGCGCATCGCCGACGGCATCGCCGTCGAGGGCATGGAGTCCCTGCTACCCGTGCTGGCCGACGCGACCGAGCTGCGGCTGTTGCCGGAGGAGATGCCGGCCGGCACGCACGTCGTCGTGTGCGACCCGGAACGGGTCCGGACCCGCGCCGCGGAGCTGGTGCGTACGAGCGCGGAGTTCCTCGAAGCCTCCTGGACCGGCGCCGCGCTGGGTGGCAGTGCGCCGATCGACCTGGGTGCGGCGGCGTACCGCGACCTCGAGGACGTCCGCGCCCGGGTCGCGGTGGCCGGGTTGCCGTGGTGGACGATCTCGCCGTTCTCTGCCGACGGTGACCTGGACACGACCGCCATGACTCTCGGCCTGCAATCCGCGCCGGCGTACCACGGAGACCTCGACAAGGCATTGGCCGACCTGCAGACCTGGACCGGCGCGGGCTGGCGGGTGGTGACGACGTTCGAGGGACCCGGCATGGCCCAGCGCGCCGTCGAACGACTCGCCCAGGCCGACGTCCCCGCGCGGTTGGTGCCCGAGCTGCTCGTCCCGCCGGAGCGCGGCGTCGTCCACGTGACCACCGGGCGGTTGGAACACGGCTTCACCAGCGAGTCGCTGCGGCTGGCTTTGCTGACCGAGACCGACCTCACGGGGCAGCGCGGGCAGTCCACCAAGGACATGCGCCGGATGCCGTCGCGGCGGCGAAACGCAGTCGACCCCCTGCAGTTGCAGCCGGGCGACCTGGTCGTCCACGAGCAGCACGGGGTCGGCCGCTACGTCGAGATGGTGCGCCGCACGATCAACGGCAGCGAGCGTGACTACCTGATCCTGGACTACGCGCCGAGCCGGCGCGGACAGCCCGCGGACCGGCTCTTCGTCCCGACCGACGCCCTGGACCAGGTCACCCGCTACGTCGGCGGGGAGAACCCGTCGCTGCACCGCCTCGGCGGCGCGGACTGGCAAAAGGCGAAGGGCCGGGCCCGCAAGGCGGTCCGGGAGATCGCCGCGGAGCTGATCCGCCTCTACAGCGCGCGGATGGCCCAGCCCGGACACCAGTTCGCCCCCGATACGCCCTGGCAGCGCGAGTTGGAGGACGCCTTCCCGTACGTCGAGACACCCGATCAGCAGGCCGCGATCGACGAGGTCAAGCACGACATGGAGCTGGCTGTCCCGATGGATCGGGTGATCTGCGGCGACGTCGGCTACGGCAAGACCGAGATCGCCGTCCGGGCGGCGTTCAAGGCAGTGCAGGACGGCAAGCAGGTCGCCGTTCTCGTGCCGACCACCCTGCTTGCCCAGCAGCACTACACAACGTTCTCCGAGCGGATGGCGCAGTTCCCGGTCACGGTCAGAGTGATCAGCCGGTTCAACTCGGCCACCGCCCAGGCCGCGATCCTGGCCGGCGTCGCCGAGGGCAGCGTGGACATCGTCATCGGCACCCACCGCCTCCTCCAGCCGAGCACCCGGTTCAAGGACCTCGGGCTCGTGGTGGTCGACGAGGAGCAGCGCTTCGGCGTCGAGCACAAGGAGTACCTCAAGACGCTGCGTACGGCGGTCGACGTCCTGACCATGTCCGCCACGCCGATCCCGCGGACGCTGGAGATGAGCCTGACCGGCATCCGGGAGATGTCGACGATCCTGACCCCGCCGGAGGAGCGGCACCCGGTGCTGACCTTCGTAGGGCCGTACGACGAGCGGCAGATCGCCGCGGCGATCCGCCGGGAGCTGCTGCGCGAGGGGCAGGTCTTCTACATCCACAACCGGGTCGAGTCGATCGAGCGGGCCGCGGCCCGGCTGCGCGAGCTGGTCCCCGAGGCCCGGATCGCCGTCGGGCACGGGCAGATGAGCGAAGACAGCCTGGAGCAGGTGATGCTCGGCTTCTGGGAGCGGGTCTACGACGTCCTGGTCTCGACCACGATTGTGGAATCCGGCCTGGACATCGCCAACGCGAACACGCTGATCGTGGAGCGATCCGATCACTTCGGGCTGTCGCAGCTGCACCAGATCCGGGGCCGGGTCGGCCGCGGCCGGGAGCGCGCGTACGCCTACTTCACCTACCCGCCCGAGCGGCCGATGACCGAGACGGCGTACGACCGGCTGGCCACCATCGCGCAGAACACCGACCTCGGCGCCGGCATGGCGGTGGCCATGAAGGACCTGGAGATCCGGGGCGCGGGCAACCTGCTCGGCGGCGAGCAGTCCGGGCACATCGCGAGCGTGGGGTTCGACCTGTACGTCCGCCTGGTCGGTGAGGCGGTGGCCGACTTCAAGGGCGAGGGGCCGGCCGAGGAGGCGCATGACGTGCGGGTGGACCTGCCCGTCGACGCCCACCTACCGCACGGCTACATCCCGGGGGAGCGGCTGCGGCTGGAGGCCTACCGCAAGATCGCCGCCGTGTCCTCCGACGCCGACGCCGAGCAGGTGCGCGAGGAACTCGACGACCGGTACGGGACGCTGCCGCTACCGGTGGTGGCGCTGCTCGACGTGGCCCGCTTCCGCTCCGCCGTCCGGTCCTACGGGATCAAGGAGGTGTCGCTGCAGGGCCGCGCGGTGCGGGTCAGCCCGGTCGTGCTCGCCGACTCCCAGCAGGTTCGGCTGCAGCGGCTGTACCCGGGGGCGGTGTACAAGAGCGCAGTACGCACGCTGTCGATCCCGCGGCCGGTCGAGGGCGGTGAACCGCTGCGGGACCAGGCGCTCCTAGCCTGGACCGCAGAGCTGCTCGACTCGGTACTTGGCGCACCGGCGACGGCGAAGTCGGCATGACCGAGGACCGCTGCCAGCCCGCGACCGTCGAAGAGTGGCGGGTGTGGCTGGCCGAGCACCAGGACACGGCCACCGGCGTCTGGCTGGTGACCTGGAAGCAGCACACCGACCGACCCACGGTCTCCTACGACGACGCCGTTACCGAGGCGATCGCGGTCGGCTGGATCGACAGCAAGGGACAACGGCTGGACGACGACCGCACCATGCTGTGGTTCTGCCCGCGCAAGGCAACCAGCGGCTGGTCGCGGCCCAACAAGCAGCGCGTGCAACGCCTCTACGCCGCGGACCGGATGCAGCCGGCCGGGCAACGCGCCATCGACGTGGCCAAGGCCAACGGCGCCTGGACCCTGCTCGACGCTGTCGAGGACCTCGCCGTACCGGAGGACCTCGCCGCCGCGTTCGACCGCCACCCCGGTGCGCGAAACGCCTGGGAGGCCTTCCCGCGCTCGGCCAAGCGCGGGATCCTCGAATGGATCGTGCAGGCCAAGCGGCCCGAGACCCGAGCCAAGCGGGTGGCGGAGACCGCGCGGCTGGCCGCCGAGGGCATCCGCGCCAACGAGCCGCGCCGGCGCTGACGCCGGCCGGGCCGACGGTGGCACCCCGGCCTACCGCCTGGTTAGGCTGGGTCGTCCCGTTGCCGGTTCCGAGGTTGCCGTTGTGCCTGCCCCGCGCTTGATCCGCCCGCTCGCGATGAGTGCCGCCCTGCTGGCCGCCCTGCTCGCGCTGTCGGCCTGCCGGACCTCGCCCGGTACGGCGGCGTACGTCGGGTCGGAGACGATCACCACCGCCGAGCTTGACAGCGCCGTCGACGCCGGCCTGCGCGACGCCGCCGTGGCCGAGGTGTACGACGGCCGACTCGGGGAGTACCGCCAGCTGTTGCTGCAGGGGCTGATCGACACCGAGGTGTACGACGCGGTGGCCGCCAAGTACGGCGTCGTGGTGAGCCCGGCCGAGGTCAGCGCGCGGTTCGCCGACCTCGTCGAGGGGCAGGGCGTGACCGCCGAGGACTTCCTCGCCGACCAGGCGGCGCAGGGCCGCACCGAGACCGCCGTCCGCGAGCAGATCCGGCAGTTCATCATCACCGAGGAGGTCGCCGCCGAGGCCGATCTCGACGAGGCGACCGGCGAGGACGCTCTGCAGGCGCAGTACGAGGCGACCCGAGACCAGTACGCGCAGTTCTCCGTCGGCCTCATCACCGTCGCCGACCAGGCGACCGCGGACGCCGTGCTGGCCGCCCTGACCGCGGACCCGGCGTCCTACCTCGAGCAGGCCACCGCCTACGCCGGGCCGAACACGCTCCCGGACCTGCAGACGGCGACCGCCGACCAGCTGAGCGGGCTGGTGCCCGACGTCAGCGCCCTGCAAGCGGGGCAGGGCTTCACCGCCGCCCTGCTGGGGCCGGACGACCCGTCGATCACCGTCGTCTTCATCGCCGGGATCGACTACCCGACGTTCGAGGATCTGCGGCCGACCCTGGAGCAGCAGACCAGCGGTGAGGTACAGGCCGCCGTCGAGACCGAGCTGCAGGCGGTCCGGGAGTCCCTCAACATCACGGTCAACCCGCGCTACGGCAGCTACGACGACGGGGTGCTGGGCCCCGCCGGCAGCGACGTCGTCAGCGTGCTGGATCGGCCCGCGGTCGACGAGCCGGCCCTGAACTGAGGTGCCCTCGGCTCGGATCGTGGTCGTCGCGACCAGCCCGCGACTGCCGGTCGGGCTGCTGAGCCGTGCCGGCTGGGCCGCGGTGGGGTCGGGCCCGGCGTACGCCGCCGTACCGGGATGGGACCTTCCGGTGCTGGCCGACCCGCCGGCCGAGGTCGCTACCGCATTGGTGTCCGCCGCCGGTGAAGGTACGGCGGTCTGGGTGGGGCAGGCAGGCGCCGACCTGCTGGGGGCACTGCGCGAGGCCGGCGCGACGGTGGCGGTGGTCATCGGCTCGTGGGATCCGCCGGGGGCCAGGGTGCTCGACGTGGTCGCGGTGATGGACCGGCTACGCTCACCCGGCGGCTGCCCCTGGGACGCCGCGCAGACCCACGACAGCTTGCGCCGGTACCTGCTGGAGGAGGCCTTCGAGGCCTACGACGCCCTGGTCAACGGCGACCTGGACGCGCTGCGGGAGGAACTCGGCGATGTCCTGCTGCAGATCGCCTTCCACGCCCGGCTCGCGCAGGAGGCGCAGTCGCCATGGTCGATCGACGAGGTGGCCGGCGACTTAGTCGACAAGCTGGTCCGCCGGCACCCGCACGTCTTCGCGGCCCAGGCGGTCGCGGGAGCGGCCGAGGTCGAGCAGAACTGGGAGCAGATCAAGCGCGCGGAGAAGGGCCGGACCTCCGTCACCGAGGGGCTGGCCCGCTCGCAGCCGGCCCTGGCGCTGGCCCAGGCCCTGGTGCGGCGGGCTACGGCGGCCGGCCTGCCGCTGCCGCCCCCCGTGGTCGTACCCGACACCGAAGAGGCGCTCGGAGAGCTGTTGCTGCGTGTCGTTCGGGCCGCCGACGGCCTGGCCCTGGACAGCGAGGCCGCACTACGCGCAGCCAGCCACCGTTACTCAGCACGGCTGCGGGCGGCGGAGAACCCGGCGTAGACCTCGCGACCCCGTAGCCCCTGGCCGGGGTCCAGGCTCCCGACACGTGCGCCCGCCACCGGCGGCGAAACCTAGGGCATGCAAGCGCGCCACAGATCGCGCAGTCCGTACCGGAGCGGTAGTGCGTGTGGGCCTCCCGGAGATGCCCGCACCGGCAGAGCGTCGGCAGCTCCGGCCCGGCCCTCGCTTGCCGACGCTGGCTCACCATGGGTTACCTGCCGATCGGAACCTGGTGGCGTCGTGGAGAGTGGACCTAGGGGCGGCGCTTGTGGTCGCGAACCGCGTTCCCGATCAGCGTACGGCGTACTTCGCGGCTACGGACCAGACGCCAGATTCCCAGCCACTGGCCGTACGCGAACGGAATGTGCACGGCCAAGTCCTTGCGGTCTGCCGAGTGACGGCCGGCCGATCCCAGCCAGCTTCGAGCCAGCCACCGACTCCGGCGCAGGCAGGCCAGGACGGTCGGGGGCAGCCAGCGTTGCCTCGGCCCCGGCCAGTGCACCGCGTCGAGGAGAACCGCGGAGGTCCCGAGGCCGCGGCTGAGCCGCCGAACGTAGTCCGGTGAGGTGCGGATTGCCGGGACCCGGTGCCGCAGCGTGCACGCCGGTACGTACCACAGCGGGTAGCCGGCGGCGCGGATCCGCGTGGTGATCTCTACGTCTCCGCCTGAGACCAGACGGGTGCCGACGCGATCCTCGAGCAGTGGCTGGTCGAACCACCCGCTGGATACGACCGCCGCTCGACTGAGCACCATGCCCGCTCCCACGAGCCACGTGACCTCGCGCTGCGGCCCGCCGAGGTCTTGCTCGGCGAAGAGCCAGCCGTTACGCCGGACGTGGCCTGGCGGCGGCGTTTGCCAATCCACCACGACCCGTCCTCCGAAGGCGCCGCAATCGGGATGGTCGGCGGCGAAGCGGCCCGCTTGGGCCACCCAGTCGTCGGCCAGGCTGCAGTCGTCGTCCACGAAGGCGATCCACGGCCCTGTGGTCTCGCTGACGCCGCGGTGCCGGGCCGGGGTCAATCCCTGGATCGTCTCCCGGACGACGCGCAGGTCGGGCAGCGCCCCCGAGCGGGCGTACCGGTCGAGAACCTGAGCCGTGGCGTCCGTGCAGTTGTTGTCGACGACGCAGACCCGCCAGCTGACCAGCGGCAAGGACTGCTGAGCCGCCAGCGTGGCCAGGGTCAGGTCCAGACCGGCGGCGTTGTTGTAGGTGCAGATGACGACGTCGATTGTCACCGATGCGGCGGGGAAGCTCATGCACCGAGCCTGCGTCGCGACGCTGGCCGGGCTGCCGAAGACGGGGTGAGGGACGGACCGAGCCCTGGGCGCAGCGGGGCCACCCATGACTCCGCCTCCTGCCGCCACGCCGATGACAGCCGCAGGAACTGCAGCCTGTCCCGGAGCCGCTGCAAGCTGGGGGCGGCACCGCCGAGCACGGCCGCAGCCAGAGCACGCAGCCTGCCCTCGTCGCCGTGCAGGGCCAGTTTTAGATGAGTGCGTACTGCCGGTCCCCGCCGGCCCAGCCTGAGGTACATCGAGCCGAAGTACCAGAGGAACGCGTCGGGTGATATCTCGATCCCGTGCTCTTGCCGGATCCGCCGGTACTTGACCTCGATGCGCGCCAGCTCAAGTTCGGAGCGGCGTACGTCGTGCGCCATTCCGCCCAGGTGGACGCGGTAGCCGACCAGTGGCCGGTCCACGATCCCGACGGGCGAGGCCAGTGCCAGACGAATCCACAGATCGTAGTCGGCGAGATTCGACAATCCCTCGTCGAAGCCACCGACCCCCCGCACCAGATCGGCGCGGACGAGCACGCCAGACGCACCACCGGGTATGACGTTGCTCGAGAACAGGCTGGCCAGCACGTCGGGCGAGTTGGGCGGCCGTTCCGGTCCGCCGAGGCGGAGCTGCGCGTCGAGGCGCACCGCGCCCGAGCACACCCAGCGCGCGCTCGGCTGGGCCCCTGCCGCGTCCAGTTGCGCCCGCAGCTTGACCGGCGCCCAGAGGTCGTCGTCATCGAGGAAGGCGATCCAGTCCGCCGAAGCGGCGGCGATGCCGGCATTGCGCGCCGCGGCCACGCCCCGAGGCCGCTCATGCCGGATCACCCTAATCGCGTCGTTCCGGAGCCGGGCCAGGGCTTCGGCGGTTCCGTCGGTCGACCCTTCGTCCACGACGACGACGTCGATCTGCGCACCGACCTGGGACAGCACCGTGGCCAGGGTGCGCAGCAACAGCTCGCGTCTGTTGCGGGTCGGAATGACGACCGTGACAGGACTGACCACGTACCGACTCCCTCCTGGTCGCTACGCCGTCGGTGCCGTGCCAACGGACCGCGCGGAGCGAACGCGCGCGGGTGCACGCGTAAGCACGGCCCGCAGCTGCTCGCCTACGGCATCAGGAGAAAAGGCGTCCTCGACGCGGGCACGAGCACGGATCCCCAGCCGCCGGCACTCGGAAAGGTCGTCGAGCATCCGGCTCATGCCGGCGGCCAGGGCCTGGGGATCCCCGCGAGGCACGATCACGCCACCGTCGCCGGCCCCCGCGGCGAGGATGTCGCGGACCCCCGGCGCGTCTGCGGCCAGGACCGGCAGGCCGCAGGCCATCGCCTCGATGACCGCGACCGGGAAACCCTCGTGCCGCGAGGGAAAGACGTACATGTCGGCGGCGTCCAGATACGGCCGGATCTGGTCACGATCGACGACGTAGCCGGCACGCCAGAACAGCCCGGTGATCTGCCGCTCGGCCAGCACGGCACGAAACTCCGCGTCGTCGGCACCACCTCCGACGACGAGCAGCCGCAGGTCCTCGTCGGGACGCGCCCGGCACGTGAGTTCCCAGGCGTCCACGAGGACATCGAGTCCCTTCGGCCGGATGTCCACCCGTCCGTGCCAGACCGCCACCTTGGCCTCCAGGGGTAGGCCCAGCTCGACCCGTGCCGCGGCCCGGTCTGCGGGAGGCCACTGCGCAAGATCCAAGGGGTTGAAGATCGCCGCGATCCTCGCTGCCGGTAGGCGGTAGCGGGCGGTCAGTCGCTCCCGCTCGGACCGGGAGGCGACGATGAGTCCCGCTGCCGCGCCCAACGTGTGTGGACGGATGAGCGGCTCCAGCGCCGATCGGTGCCGGTCGCCACCCTGGAAGGTTGCGTACACCGGGATGTGCAGCATCCGGCCTAGCAGCACGCAGACATCGAAGCGCGCCTCCTCGTACTCCTGCACCAGGATCGCGCGACAGCCCTCCTGGCGCAGGATCCTGGCCAGCGTCAGAGCCGGCGTTGCCAGGTAAGGCGCGACGTGGCGCGCAAGCATCGCCCGCCCGGCTCGCAGGCCGCGAAGGTCTTGCCGGGCCGACGTGCGATCGGTGGCGTAGGGGGCCGGCAGCCAGCGGCGGACCCGACGGTAGGCCGCCGACGCGGGAAGGAACCAGATGGGCGCGCCGGTCGGCCGGTGCACGCGGCGCACCGGCTGGGATACCCGTGCCGTGACGCAGATGACCGCGGTGCTTACGTGGACCCGGGCCAACGCCTCGACGTAGCCGAACAGCCAGCCGCCGGTCATCTCGCCGACGAAGGTGTCCATCGACACGTCGATCGGGTCGAGGAAGTCCTCGACGAGGTCACCCCACATCAGCAAGGCGATCATCAGCTCGCCGACTCGACCACGGGAGTCCGCCAGACCGCGGCGGTCTCTGTCCCATGCCAATGCGGCCGGTGCATGGCGTAGCCCAGCCAGGCGGCCGGCGCGAACGCGGTGAGCACGAGACGCTTGACTCGGCCCGGCAGTCGCGAGAAGGCAATGTCGTGGTTAGCCGCGGTCAGGGGGTTGATAAAGCTGGCCTCCCGGAGCGCCTCCCGCCCGAACAGCGCGTCGAGCTCGGTACGTCGGTAACCCCTGCGGACGTGTCCCCACTCGGCCATCAGTTCTCCGTCGGGCGGGCACAGCGGCCCGAACATCGCGTGGTACGGGTAGCGCCAGCGATCGTTCGGGCTGGTCACCAGGATCGGCCCACCAGGGACGACGACCCGCTGCGCCTCGCGGGCTGCAGCCGCGTCGTCCTCGATGTGCTCGAGCACATCGAAGAAGGTCGCCGCGTCGAACGAACCGGTCGGGAACGGCAGGGCCGTGGCGTCTCCCCGGACGAAGCCGCGACCGGACCCGACGGCGCGGTCGATGTCCACCGTGACCACATCGGCGCCCGGATACAGCAGGGCGGTCAGCGCGCTGCCGCCGCCGCCCACCTCCAGGATGCGTCGGACCGGTCCCGGCGGGGCGACCCGGAGGATCGCGCGCATCTTGTCCCGGAAGTAGAAACCCTCGGTGTAGGGGTGTGGGAAGGGGTTGGCCGCCAGGAAGCCGGCCCGCCCGGCGCGGTGGCCGGGTGGCTTCCCGCCGGAGCGAAGCAGCAACACGCCATGGCCCAGCCCACTGAGGTAACCGGCCACCTCTGCGCGGACGGTGGGATCAACCGCGAACAGCGATCCGGCCAACCGGCGGGCGTACCAGCGCGGGAGGGCGAGCAAGGCGCGGTGCAGGTTCCCCGCGTGCCGGTAGCTGGCGAACTGGACGAACAGTGCGGCGACGTGCCCTCTCAGGTACTGCCGGGCCTGATGCCGTACGTCGGCGAGCTGGCTGCGGTGATGATGCAGCACGACCGCGCACGGCTCGTAGCGGCAGATCCACCCCTCGGCCAGCAGCCGGTGCCACAGCTCGGAATCCTCGCTGCAACCGGCCGCACCGGCACCCAGGTGTTCGTCGAAGACGCCCACACGGCTGAAGGCGCAACGCCGGATCGCCATGTTGGCCCCCGCGCCGATCCGCCACACGGGCACACCCCGGCTGCGCATGCCACGGAAGAAGGCCAGATCGAAGTCCTGGCGCCGGTAGCCGCGCCCGAATCCGCCGACGTACGTCTCGAACGCCACCTGGCCCACCGTCTCGAGTGCGGCCGGCAACACCAAGCCGGTCACGGCCATGACCTCGGCGCGGTCGAAGGCGTTGCGCAGCCGAGCCACCCAGCCCGGAGTCACCTCCACGTCGTCGTCGGTAAAGGCGACCAGGTCTCCCGTCGTGTTGCGCACACCGGTGTTCCGGGCCACGCTCAGGCCGGGGCGGTGCTCGGCAATGTAGCGAACGCCGGGGAAGCACCGGACCACTGCTTCGGTGGCATCCGACGTGGGGGCATTGTCCACGACGAGGACCTCGTCGGGCGCCGGATCCAGACGCCCTATCGAGGCCAGTACCCGACGCAGCTGAGCCGGTCGATCCCGGGTGCAGACGACTAGCGAGACGCTGAAGTGGTCGGGGAGCGGGCTGCGGCCCGACCGTGCCGGCCGGGCGGTGAGCAGCTGCAACGGATCGCGCAGGCCGATCAAGGCCTCTGTAGCCGGTGGCGGCGTCGCCGGTCGCGACGGTTGTCGCTCGGGCAAGTCGGCGTCGAAAGACCGCCCGAGCAGCCGCTGGCCCACTGCCGCGGCGGTGGCGGCAGCCACCAGCTGACGCATGTGAGCCACGGACACCGGCCACTGCCCCGAGTCGAACTCCACGTCGCCCAGCGGCAGCGGCCCGTGCCACAGCACAAGGAGCACGCCCTGGCCGGGGCGCACCTCGGCCAGCAGGGCGGCGTGGATGTCGGCGCAGGAGTCGGTGCTGAGATCCCGGTGCACGATGGCCGCGGGCGCGCTCATCACGGCGCCGGCTCGCGCTCGCGCTGCCGGATTCGCGCGGTGCGCCGTCGCGAACGCCCGTAGGTGCCGGCCAGCCCGACCAGCCCCCCTACCAGCTGCGCCACCGCGAGGTCCGGGGTGAGCGGTCCGCGGCCGCGCAGGCACAGCGCCAGTTCCCGGAGCTGATGCGCCCACCACCAGAGCAGCAGCCGGGCGATCTGCACCCGACCGGAAGGGTCGGCTCGGAACGTCTTGACGGCGTAGGCCATGAACCCGGTACCCCAGGTCCACAGCTGCCGCCGGAGCATCCGGTGCTCGCGCCGGTGCTTGTGGAAGACGGCATAGCGAGGCTCGTAGACCAACGGCCGTCCGGCCCGCAGCACGCGGTGGAACATGTCGAGGTCACCGCCGCCGGGCAGCGGTTGCCCGGTGTCCAGAGCCTCGTCGAAGCCGCCCAGCTGCCGCAGCAGCGCCCGATCGAAGGACATGTTGCAGCCGGCACCGAACATGCCGGCACCGAAGGGGAACAGCGGGTTGCCCGCCAGCGTCGAGCCCGAATAGCGGATGGTGTCGAAGCCCCGGCGGAACCCGCCGTAAGACTCGAAGGTGACCTGTGCCGGCGTCGCCAGCTCGAACGGCAGGACCAGGCCGGTCACGCATCCGGCGTCCTGGTGCTCGCCCCAGGCCATCAACAGGCCCGTCAGCCACCCACGGTCGACCTCGACGTCGTCGTCCAGAAAGGCGATGAGCGCACCGGTGGCCTCGGCAATCGCCCGGTTGCGGGCGAAGTCCAGCCCGGGCTTGTCCTCCCGGACATAGCGCACATCCG